>JBKHDX010000008.1:0-40399 GCA_046541115.1 Spirulinaceae cyanobacterium
TTGGTTGTTGGTTATTGGTTGTTGGTTGTTGGTTGTTGGTTGTTGGTTATTGGTTATTGGGCAGGGAAAAGAGCGCCCCTACAAGCCTACTGCCCAAAAAACTGATGAGGCGATGACTGATGACTGATAACTGAAGAAACTGCCCCTTAGATGCTGATGACTGAATTACTGGTTATTTTTATAAACCACCTTCCGCATCAGATAAGCCAAAGCATACTCACCGTGGGGATGTTCGGCTAAATCGTCAGCCAAAGCAAACAAACGATTTGCCATATCTACACCCATTTTTTCAACCATCGCTTCATGTTCGCTGCGAAGCTGTTGTTTTTGACGAAATTGGTTTTGCCATTTCGGTTCAAATAAATGCTCGATGCAAGTATTTAAGCCCAACTGAGTTAACGCATCCCACTCGCCATAATCGCACCATATCCCGCCGCATTGGGGACAGCGATCGACGAAAAACGGTGTTTTTATTTTGACTTTGGCTCTAGAAAGATAACGGTTACATTCAGGACATAATGCGGCTCTGGTATCCAAATCCGAGCGGCCAAATTCTATGTTTAAGCCCACAGGAATTTCGGGGGGAGTCGAAGTCCCATTTTGGGCTTTCCAGGCTTCGTAATTTTCGGCCCGAAGCCATTGACCTTTACACTCGATGCAGTGTTTGGCGGTTAAGCCGGGGCTGATTTCGCGATCGCATAATTCGGCTTGGGAACATTTAGGACATTTCATCAAGTTAAACGATCTCAGGTTTAAAGTTTATGCAACTCTTGACAATATTTCATTAATTGGTCAATGCGCGTCAAGCAAGCCCCCAAACGTTGTTGTGTGGTCTGGCTTTGACGAGAAGCTTTTAAAAAAATTATATCTGTCTGGAGTAAGCGTAAACTGCGGTTAATCTCTGTTTGTAGGGATTGCCAACGAGAAGCGATCGCCCCATCCACTGATTCTGCGGTTAACGTCACGATTCGATCCTGGTACACTTGTTGAACCTTTCGATCGCAATCTTCTAGAATTTGTGGCTCGCGCTGGGGAGCCGCGATCGCATTTTTTAAGTTTTCGAGAGCCGCGGTCAATTCCGTATAGCTTTGTTGATGTGATATCGGTAACATTTAAGATACAATTAAGGTAAAATTTCTCTACATTCACTTGATTTTTAAGTTGAATTGTGCATATAAGAATAGATATTTTGACTTACTATTCAAAACTGCTTAGTTTGATTTTTTTATCAACAAAAGTTCATTTCACGATTAACCCTTTAGCATCTAACTTATGATTATCACTAACTTAGCTTCTAATCCCGTCACCGATTTCGAGCTACCCGAATGGCTGAATCAATGTTTAATGATGAGGCAAAATGGCGAAGATGGCACATCAGAAGACAACGATTTAATTTGTCGGGCGTTTGAATTTGCCTATACTTTACACGAAGGTCAAATGCGAAAATCCGGGGAACCTTATATTGTTCACCCGGTTACTGTCGCGGGAATGCTGCGAGATTTAGGGGGAGACAGTGCCACCGTTGCGGCGGGTTTTTTACACGATGTGGTCGAAGATACGGCAGTCACCCCCGAACAAATTGAAGAGCGATTTGGGGAAGAAGTGCGGCGCTTAGTCGAAGGGGTTACCAAACTTTCGAGCTTTAATTTTTCCAGTAAAACCGAGCGTCAAGCAGAGAATTTTCGGCGGATGTTTTTGGCCATGGCCCAAGACATTCGCGTGATTGTCGTCAAGCTGGCCGATCGCCTCCACAATATGCGAACCCTAGAGCATTTGCGTCCCGAAAAACAGCGCCGCATTGCTCAAGAAACCATGGATATTTTTGCACCTTTGGCGAATCGCTTGGGGATCGGACGTTTTAAATGGGAACTCGAAGATTTAAGTTTTAAATATCTCGAACCCGAAGCTTATCGTCACATTCAAACCCTAGTGGCCGAGCGTCGCATTGACCGGGAAGAAAGAATCGAACAAGTGATCGAATGTTTGCGATCGCAATTGCGGGTTTTAGGGATCAATATTTGGGAAATTAAAGGTCGTCCCAAACATCTCTATAGTATTTATCAAAAAATGCAGCGCCAGCATAAAGAATTTCACGAAATTTATGACATTGCGGCCCTGCGAATCATTACAGAAACCAATGACGCTTGTTATCGGGCTTTAGCGGTGGTTCACGACCAATTTAAACCGATCCCCGGACGCTTTAAAGATTATATTGGTCTGCCCAAACCCAACCGCTATCAATCTTTACATACTACCGTTGTAGGCTTAAGCGGTCGTCCCCTAGAAGTGCAAATCCGTACCCTAGAAATGCACCATGTCGCCGAATACGGGATTGCAGCCCATTGGATTTACAAAGAAAGCGGCCATTCTAAAAACCTCCGCCTCAGCCCCGGAGACGAAAAGTTTACTTGGTTGCGGCAGTTACTCGAATGGCAAAATGACCTCAAAGATGCCCAAGAATATGTAGACAGCCTCAAAGACAATCTCTTCGAGGATGAGGTGTATGTCTTTACTCCCGATGGAGATGCGATCGCCCTCAAACGAGGTGCAACCCCCATTGACTTTGCTTATCGCATTCACACCGAAGTGGGCAATCATATCAAAGGCGCTAGGGTTAACGGTCGCTGGACGGTACTCGATACCCCCTTACAAAACGGTGATATTGTCGAAATTATTACCAGCAATAACAGCCATCCCAGCTTGGATTGGTTAAACTTCGTGGTGACCCCCAGCGCTCGCAACCGCATTAGACAATGGTTTAAGCGATCGCACCGCTCAGAAAATGTTGCTCGCGGCCGGGAGTTACTCGAAAAAGAACTCGGCAAAAGCGGTTTTGATTCTTTACTCAAATCCGAGCCGATGCAAATGGTGGCCGAGCGTTGTAACTACCACAGCGTAGACGATTTACTCGCCGCCGTGGGTTATGGGGAAGTCACCCTTAATTTGATGGTAAATCGCTTGCGGGATGCGGTGAAAACCCTACAACCCCTCGAAGAACAAGACGCGAAACTTCCGACTGAAGGGGAAGCTTATATGCAGGTGTGTAATGCCCCGACCCCCAACAATACCACTGTGTCGCCGATCGCGGGAGTGGAAGGCTTGTTATATTACATCGCGGGCTGTTGTAATCCCCTGCCGGGGGAACCCATTATTGGGACGGTGACGCGATCGCGAGGCATTTCTATTCACCGCCAAGGCTGTCAAAATATAGACAACATCGAAGGGGGGCGTTTAGTCCCGGTAAATTGGAATCCTACCCAAGGACAAAACCGCAGCACCACTTACTTAGTCAATTTACAAATCGAAGTCATTGACCGGGTGGGGGTATTGAAGGATATTTTGGCCCGTTTGAGCGATCGCAACGTCAATGTCTGCAACGCCAGTGTCAAGACCCATGCAGGTCAACCGGCCGCCATTGAGCTAGGGGTACAAATTCGCGATCGCGACCAACTCGAATCCATCTGCCAACAAATTCGTAAAATTAGCGATGTCCTGAATGTCCGTCGGATTGATGGCAAAGATTAAGGATTATTGTCCTTGGTGGGTGGTTATGGGTTATTGGTAACGGATAACTGCTGACTGTTACCTGAAAATAACTGTTGCCTCAACAAATGTAAGCAAAGTGACAAACTTTTGTCATATTGTCCCAAAATTAAAGGGAAATTAAAATCGAGGAGGACTCGTTAACTATGCTAGTCTATACACTCGCGATCGCCGTCGCCCTAGGCAGTTTCACCTTTTACATGGCGGCTTTTTTCTTCCCAGAAGTCCATCGCCGTAATGATTTTATTTGGAGTGGCGTGGGATTATTTTACGCCTTGGTATTATGGCTGTGTGCCGATCGCATTACCGGGGGAGTATTACTGGGTCAATCAGCTTCCATTGCCTTACTCGGATGGTTAGGCTGGCAAACCTTAACCCTACGTCGTACTAAAGCCCCCACAGAAGCCAAAACCGAAGTTTCCGATGCCACCACCGCACAAACGAAAAAAAAGCTACTCGGAGGCATTACAGGGCTATTCCGCAAACAAAAACCCGAACCCAACCGCGAAGCCAAACCGGAATCAGTTGCAGAATTAGTAGACCAAGAAGCAGCCACCGAAACTGCAACCCCGGAACACCCCTCCGTTACCGAAACTGAAGCTGAGATGCCTGAAACCCCCGCAGCCAGCGCCACCGAAACGCCGTCTGAAGCTGACGCTGAAATTCCTGAAACCCCAGAAACCGGAATTCCTGATGCCGTCATGCCGCCACCGGAAGCAGCAACACCCCCTATCCCGAAAGAAGTCATCCCAGATGACACTTCTGAAGATGACAGCAATTGGCCCGACGATGAAGAGGAAACAGAAACGCCACCCCATCCTGATGTAGCGGTTACCGCGACCCCACCTGCCGTCCCCTCCGCCGCGAGCCAGGAAGACGCTCAAACCGCCCCAGAAGCCCCAGAGATCGAGGTAGAAAAAGTCGCCCCCGAAGCCGAGTTAACGCCTCCGGCAGAAGACCCCACCAGTCACGATGCCCCCAATCCGACAGAGCCGATTAATTCTGAAGAGCCGCCAAAGGTATAGTATTTCGCCCAATCTGACCGCGATTGCCCAAAGTTGTTTAATTTCTAGGGGCATTGAGGGCGATCGCGTTTTGGGGCTTACATCATATTCTCTGTGTCGAAATTTTCGCCAAACACCATTTGCAGAATCATCGGTTGTCCCCCTTGTTGATGATAGCGGTCGGCCCATTGACGAATGACCTCATCGAGTTCTTCTTGGGCTTGTTCGATTTTATCGGAGGGAATATCTAAGGTTTCTAAAATCCGCATGACGGGGGGTTTTTTATCCGCCCAATCCCGCATCAAGCGAAAGTAGCGAGCCGTATCTTCGACCATGGTATAGGTGCGTTCTTCGAGGTCAGCCGGGGAATAAGTGGCCCGCAGTAAAGCATAAAAGGGCAGTCCCCAGGCATGATCGACCCGCATCACGGTTCCGGCATAAATTAAGCGTCGCTTAATATGTTCGGCTAAAGCTTCGCTCATGGGCATTCGCCGCTTCGGGGGTAAATCTTCTTGGGAACGAGCGTGTAAAAATTCAATTAACTCAAAAAATTGAAAAGAGTTAATCAGTTGTGCGTCGGGGATGGGTTTGGGTAGTTTCGCGACGATTTGATCTTTTTCCGATTGGGTTAAATTGGTAGAATGAAGGCGCGATCGCCCCGGTTGCCAAGGATATTTTTCCAACCAAACATAAGGAAACTGAATTAAGTAGCGGGGTTCTTGGGAACCGAGCATTTTGAGCAGTTTTCCTTCGGTCAGGGCTTGCTTGATCTCCGCCACAATCGCTTTAACCCGTTTGGGTTCGATGTGGTGCAAATGCCCCGTCATACGGATGTTTTCGCCCTGCTCGATATAAGTGGTATAAATCGCGCATTTGGCCGCAGTGGCCGCCGCATCTAAAAACGCCCCATGGCGATGTCCGCTGGTTCGCATAGCGCTGAAGGCTAGGTAAAACAGGATTTGATCGAGCGCACTGGGGCTAAGAGATTCGATCAAATCGCGCTCGTTGCTCATGGCTTTATTAATGACATTACAGGGAGACAATGTATCTGTTGTAGAACAGCTTTTTGCGTGCTAAGGTCTAATTGCACATCTAGCGACAAAATCTTAAATTTAAGCTGTATAGCACCCTAATGCCAAGATTTATTTTTTATTATAAGCAACTTAGGTTTAATCTTCAAAGCACAAAAATTGCCCCTAAATGTTAGTACAATCGGGGCAGATGCCAGAGCTTATTTAATTTGACTCAAAATCTCCGAATTCCGCAGGGCGATCGCTAAACTTCAGCATTACAACGACCGCTACCCCGTTCGCATTGCTTTTGACCCAATTCCACCACTGTACGGGTTTGGGTGAAATTGCGATCTGGCTTGGAGGTAACGCGACCGCTACCGCGTTCTTTGGTTTGAGAATCAAGGCGACCGCTTCCTCGTTCTTTGGTTTGAGTTAAGTTAAGGTTAGCAATTTGAGCATTGGCAGAATGAGTTACTTCAGATTCAATCGTTATGGCCTTCACAGGCACGGAGATTGATAGTATGCTCAAAAGCAGAATAGCAAGGTAAGTGTGCATAGCAAACATCCGTGTCAGGTATCTGTTTCCTGATACGGAGTTTTTCTGGGTTCATCAGGACGGAATCAATGTCCTTGGTGACAGAAAAAAGGAGACTATCCTGAGAAGGTACGGGGTTCTCACCTTTGTTGGTACGGTGGTCTACAATAACGCAAAAAAGCTGTTATCTAGCTCATACCCCAAAGTTTGAGCCAGGGCTTTCAACTTAGCTGGACTCGAAATTTGTTGTTGTTTCAACCAATCGCTCAAAATAAACATTTTGTGCATGACAAAGATTTCTAAAGCTTCGGGATTGTATTGAATCCCCTCGGTACGACTAAACTGATGGGGAACCAACATCGCTACATAGCGGTAGAGTTCTCCCCCTTGACCGTCGAGTAAAAATAAAAACCAAGGGTAAGCCGCATCCAACCGCACAAACCACAGCCGAATTTCGGGAATTTCGGAGAGTTCTCTAGGGTCGTTGGGTTCGCGGGGATAGCTAATCTCAAAGCGAATTTGTTGTTCGAGGGAAGTGGGGGAAGTGGTGGCGATCGCCTCTTGGACTGGAGATAAGTCTAAACCCTGGATGTGCTTGGCATCTAAAGAAATAATCACGTTTTTAAGAAATAATGAATCATTGACAATGAGATAATTTAATAACCAATAACGAATAACAATGTTGGAGATTGTATTCATTGGCCTTTTGGTATTAATTCCCCTGGTGCTGTCTGAAGTTGGACGAAGACGCGCTCGTCGGCAATGGCAAACGCGACTCAAGCAAATTTTAAACCAAGATTGCGGTTATTCTGGCCGTTGGCGATCGCGCCCTTCTTCCCCAGGAAAACCGCCTGCCATTTTAGGCGATCGCACTTGTGTGTATAATGCTCGTTCAGCCCATCTTTGTTGTGCGGTCAATCCGTCGGGCCCCTGTTCGGATTGTCCCCACTATCAACCCCGGTTTAAAACTTTGAAGAAAGGGGAATAGATAAGATAAGATAAGGCAAATCCTGTGGGAGCATCTAGTCTAAATTCCCACCTCAACCGGGTTTTAGCAGTAGGGGGTCACGCAATCGAGATCATGACGGCAAACCAGAATGAAACAACAAGATCGATTCAAGCGCTTGCCTGTGGGAGCTTCCCAGAGAAAGTCTAACCATTACAAGCGAGCCAGCAATAACCCACAGTTAAATGCTGATTCTGGCGTTTTTTCCCAAGATGCTTCTGCTTATTCAGCAAATGCCACTTCTTATCCAGAAGTGGAGAACCCCGAAGAAACCGCCTCACCTTCTGGGGGTTCCCGTTGGCTGTGGTTGGTTAAGTGGCAAACTTGGGGAGTGCTGTTAGTGGCATTAACTGGAAGCTTGGGCTTTGTGGCGACGGCGGCTTTACTGCGCTTACCGGCGTTGCCCAGTTGTCCGCAGTTATATTTACCTATGGCTTCGGCTTCGATGCGTTTGTATTGCGCTCAACTGGCGGCGGACAAGCAAACCCGCCAAGGTATTCTCGACGCGATCGCCTTGGTTGAAGCTTTACCCCCAGACCACCCGATGCGCCCCGAAATTAATCGCAACTTGGAGTTGTGGGCGCTGGATTTACTAGATTTAGCCGAAGAAAGTTATCACGAAGGTCAACTCGAAGAGGCGATCGCGACAGCACGGGATGTGGCGAAATACGTTCCCCCGGCTGAAATCGAAGACCGCATCGGGCGCTGGCGCTCCACTTGGAAGGAAGCCGAAGAAATCGCTAAGGTTGCCGAAGATTTGATGCTCGAAGCCAAATGGGCCCAAGCTTTTCGGAATGCTGCCAAACTCACTAATTTGGGCAATCGCTATTGGGCTACTACTCGCTATCGTCAGCTTTACGAACGTATCGAACTGGCTCAAGAAGAAAGCCGTAAACTGGATAAGGCTTATGCTGCTTTACAACGGGGAACCGCCGACAGCTTACTCGAAGCGGTGGAAATGGCCGAGGCCATCCCACCGGAAAGTACGGCTTATCAAGAAGCCCAAGACTTAATGAAAAAAGCAGGGGAGAAGCTGATGGATTTGGCGGTGGCTCGTTTAGAAGCGGGGGATTGGACAGAAGTTATGGCGATCGCCAACAAAGTCCCCCTCAAGCTCGATCTGCAAGAAGAAATGCAGGATTTGAACAATTTAGCCGAAGCCGGGTCGAAAGCCGAAATCGGGACTTTGACCGGTTTACAACTGGCTATCCAAGAAGCCGAAAGCGTCCCCCCTGGCCGTCCTATGTACGACCGCGCTCAAAAACTGATTCGCAGTTGGCGTTTAGAAATTCAAGGGATGGCTCATTTAGAAGAAGCCGAGCGCTTGGCAACGGGGGGCGGTTTGGCAGATTTGAGTGCCGCGATCGCTGAAGCTCGCTCGGTGGCAGAGTCTAACCCTCGTCACGGCGAAGCCCAACGCAAAATTAATCAGTGGACGAGTCGCATCGAAGCCATTGAAGACCGACCGATTCTCGATCAAGCGGAAGCCTTGGCGAGTGGGGGTACAGATTCTGGGTTACAACAAGCTATTGCTGAAGCGAACAAAATTAGCCGGGGCCGGGCCCTCCACAGCGAAGCCCAACGCCGCATTCGTCAATGGCGCAGTCAAGTTCAACGCAACCAAGATCGACCCATTTTATCCGAAGCGCAGTCTTTAGCAAATCGGGGTGATTTGGAGAATGCGATTAGCGTTGCTCAGAAAATTCAACGCGATCGCGCTCTTTATGATGAAGCTCGTTCTAATATTACGCGCTGGCGCAACGAACAAACCGGACGCAGTAATCTCGACCGCGCTTACCAGTTGGCGCAACAAGGCAATGTCGATGGGCTTGTCTCGGCGATTGCCACCGCACAACGTATTCCTAGCACTAGCAGCGTTTATCGACAAAGCGTCCAAGAGATTAACAACTGGAGCGATCGCTTGTTGGCGATCGCCGCCGAACGAGCTAATGTAAACTTAAATGAAGCGATCGCGATCGCTGAAAAAATCCCCGAAGGCACATCGGCTTATCAAGGCGCAAGGGCCCAAATCCAAGTCTGGAAGCAACGTCTAGAGCCACAATTGCCAGCAACTCCCCCAATTTTAGACGAGGGCTTACCCCCCGCAGAACCCAATTCTACGCTCTCTAATCCCTAAACTTGTAGGCAACTCTCCCTTCTTTTTGTATAATAGTTACCAATCATTGCGGATATAGTTCAGTGGTAGAACGTCAGCTTCCCAAGCTGAATGTCGTGGGTTCGAGTCCCATTATCCGCTTTTTTACCATACATTAACTAATTATTTGTCATCGGTAACACATTGTTGTCGTCTTGGGCGCTTTGGGGGACGGTATTGGCGGCAGTCAAAATGATAGAGGTGACTGGCCGTAATAGTAATGCGCTAGCCTTGTTTAGAGAGTTAAGCGAATTCCTTAAAGATGGTCCTCCCGAAGATATGGGAAGGGTTAAAGATATTTTCATGAAACATGGAGCTGATCTTCATTTGTAGGGTTGGCCTAACTATTGTCGCGACACACCTTAAACGGTGGGTTACGGCGGATTGCGCTTATTGCGGTCACAGCTTGAGTTTTAGCCGCCTAACCCACCCTACGCTAATACTAGGGTGGGATTGTAGGGCTAATGGCCTTATTATTTAGGGTCATTGGCGCTATACAACTGTCCTCCCCTTCTCAATTTGTCCCCCAATCTTTTGGGGTCAAATTGATAAAAATTGTTGACTCGCGAAACTTGACATGGTAGTATGTAAATGTGGGAAAATATACCCGCCTACAGACCCTCTCAGGATAAAAAAGTAGCGAAACCCAAATAAATCAAGGCTTTGCAGACTTCCCCTTACTTGACAGCCCTTTCCTACCATCGCCTAAAATCCCCTTCTCTTCAACTTTTTTTCGACATCCCAATATTTCTACTCTAATCCCCACAACCCATACAGGAAGAGAGTTTCACCCCCAAATCTCCCTCCAACCTCATCGCCTTGTCAAGGCCACCTCTTTCATCACCAAAGGTGAGTTTAATTGGGGATATTTCTGCTTTAATTTGAGCATTAATTGAATGGCTTTTGCCTTATCTCCTATGGCAATCGTGAGGGATTGACGGGTGAGAATTTCTGCCACAATGCGGGCTACTTCTACCGATGCGATCGCTTCTTTTTCTAAGAAAGCAAAGACGCGATCTTTGGCAATTCGACCGCGATTCACTTGGGATAAAACCGTAATAAAATAAGGTATTAACGCCCGTAAACGTTCGAGATTCCCCGACGCATATTCTTCTAAGAAACGAGTTGCGAATTGCTGCATATCGCCACTGGGATGCTCGCTGAATTTGAGGAGATAATCTTGACCATAATCCTGTTCAAAAAACTGTAATGCCAAATTGCGGCCAAATTGACGTACATCCTCGCGGGTACTATCACAAATACTTGTAATTACTTCGGGAGACCAATCTGTTGCGGTAAAGCCATCAAAAAGATGACGCGCATAAGCCCGTGAATCTTCCCAAGTCGATTCAAGTAGCCGGATAGCCGTAATCATTTCTGGGACTTGATAGCGAAGGGGAGAATTAAGTAACTGCTCAAACATTTGCCAAGCCCCTTGTCGCACTGCCAAAATTTCATGATTAGCCAGTTTCACAATTTGGGCTGTGGTTAACTGTTGTCCCCAAGTTAAATAATTTTCTTGTAATGCCAATCCGCCTAATTCTTGTGCCACAGAAGACTTAGCCCGTAACAATTGCATCGCTGTTTCGCAGTCAATATGAGTCATCCAGCCGGGTAACTCATGGGTGAGTAATGTCAAACAATCGCTGTGGACATTTTCATGTTGTTCGGGCAGTAGAAGTAAGCTAATAATTTCTGTTGCCAAACGAGCATTAAATTCAGGATAGCTACGAGCTAAACGACGAATTAAAGGACGGACATTTTGGCGAATATCGGCTTGTTGCGCCATTGCCATTGCCAAAAGGGTGTCATATCTTTCGAGAAGTATCTCATCGGGAAGTTGACTAAAGAGTTGCATTGCTAATTCTCGTACAGTTGTCTGGGGAGAATCGAGCAAAGTATCAATTAAACCGGAAGGCAATTGCGCTGGTGGTATTTCGTGGATCAGAAGAATTCTGACTCCTAAAATTTGAAGACTGGCAATATTGCTGCAAACTAAGTTGCGAAGGGTATTCAGATTCAGGGTTTGTAAAACTGCCTCAAATTGTTCGAGGAGAAGATTGCTAACATCCTCGATAATATTAGTTGAGTCTGTTGTGAAATTGAGTAACTCAGCAATTAGCGTTTCACTTAAAGTTTGAGCGCGAGATGGCGTTAAAGGATGTTGAGCTAAAAACTGTTTGATAAATGCTCGATTATCAAGATAGGGACTAAAGGCGATCGCGACTAACCCCTGAATATCTTGAGATAATAAATCGGGATGACTCCCAAGCCAATCTTGGGCTTGTTGCCGCGCGGGTTGATAAATACAACTCAATAATAGTTTGAGTAAGGCTAAATTCGGTTGTTGGGGATTGTAACGCGATCGCACAATTCTCAAACCCAACTGCACTACAAATTCATTCTGACTTTGCAGTAATAGAATTACACGTTCATCTTCAATTTGCGGCCAAAACTCCTGGCAATCTCGCAACGCTTTAGCCGTAAATTCTTGTACCACCGTACAGTCACTTTCAATGAGTAACTCCAGTAAACAATCAGGACATTGCTGCCACAACTGAGGATAAGACTCCTCGCGCACATCTGGGGCTGCATCTCCGGGTTGATAATCTTTCTGACAACGCCAAGCCACGGGATGGGGAATATAGCGGGGACTATTGCCATAAATAATATGATTGAGTAAGTGGCGATCGGCAAAAACATCCCATTTATTGGTATAGGGAATTGAATCCCAATTCCCAGTAGAATCTCTGCGATAGTAGCTTCCCGAAGAAACTTTAATCGGCTCTTTATCTTCGTCGCGATATTGCTTTAACAAAGCCGTCGCAACTTCAACATAAAGCCGGAAATTAACTTCTGCCAATTGTTGTAACGTCTGCCAAATCCGTCGGCGGAAATAATTGCGAGTTTTCCGAGTATAAAGCCGATAAGAGCAACTTTTATAAATATCGAAGCGATAAGCAAACTGGACATACATATCCCAATCTTGGCGATACTCAGACATCTTAAAAATATGCCGTAAGCGCTGCCATAAATAAAGATGGGAAAAAGGACGATGGCGATTTTGACTTTTGAGCAGATTAATAATAAAACCGCGAGTCGTTTCATTATTAATTCGATAACAACCCTCGACTATGGCATAAAAGGCAATCCAATATTCTTCCTCATGCTTTTGCATTGCCCAATCAAAATGACGATAATCCCATCTTTGGTTTTCATTGGGTATTGGTTGGGGAGGCGGAGAAATATATTGTCGCCATTCGGGAGGTAAATTTTCAATGCGACGACAAATTTCTGCTCGTACACTAGAATCGCGCTGCCAACTCCACCAGTTATGATGATTCCGCAGCCATTTTCTTGTCTCCTCTACAATCGGGTCGAAAACTGTCTTTTTCGCTTCTTCATAACAAGTATTGAACGCTTTATCTAAAGTTTCAGGAGTCCCTGTTTGTACCACTTCCCGTAAACTTTCGGGTAAGGCTGCTAATTCCTGCTGCTGCATGGCTTGTCGCGTCGTTTCATCAGCCAGTTTAAACAACGCTTCCCAAGCCATATATTTGACAAAATCTGACGTTTCTGAACTTTCCCACAATTGTTGTAGCGGGGGAATTGCCTCCTCGCCACCACAGCGTCCCAACGCCGCTGCGATACAATAATCTCGCAAAGGTGTTTCTGTACCGAGTAAGGGAATGAGTAGGGGAGTCGCTTCGGGGATTTGCAACTCCCCCGCACGCCAAATCACGCGATTAAGAGACCACCCAGCGTTGCTTTGTTCTCTCAGCCGCCGGAGAATCGCCCCAGAAGCACCGTTAACCGGATTTTGTGAGTAACATATTGCACTATCGGGACTATCTTCCTGATAGCCCTTCTTGACCTTAGAAGCCACAAGCTTGTCAAATTCTTTTTGGGCTTTTTCCTGGGAAACGGGCTGCTTGGTTTTAGTCCCTTCTTTGAGTGTCCCTCCCCGACGACCATAGCGAAAGTTAACCACAAACTGGTCATCTGCGACACAACTCAAATCGACTTCGTAAACCTTATCAGAATTTCCTTCTTGGTAATACAGTGTGGTGCGTTGAACGAGTTTCATAAGCCCTTTGGTGATTGAGTGGGGAGAATGCAACAATCGAGCAAACCGGATTTAAGAACAAGTGTATTGTATTTAAGGGGAAAGCGATCGCGCAAATTCTTGTAATTGCTTAACATAAGCTTGAGAATCAACCCAAGGCACATCGTTGTGATTGGCATTTTCTACCCAGAAGCGATACTTGGGAGGATTAGCCGTTTCCCACAACTGTTGTCCGTGAGCAAAAGGAATCACCTCATCTTGTGTCCCGTGAATAATTAAAACCGGGACTTGAATTTGTTTTAATTTGGCTTGATTGCGAAACTTATCAAAAGGGAAAACCGGGAAAGGTATTACTACTCGAAAAGCCTGGGTAAACGTACTTTCTAAAATTAAACCCCCAACGGGAAAACGAGAAGCCAAATCCACCGCCGAACCGCCCCCAACAGAACGTCCAAATGCGATAATACGATCGGGGGAAATATTTAACTCAGTGGTTAAATAGCGATAAGCTGTCTCAATATCTTCATAGGCATTGACTTCACTGGGACTCCCCTCGCTGAGACCATAACCGCGATAATCATAAGCGAAAACGCTAAACCCTGCGTCATAAAATAAATTCAAAACAGGTGCAATATCACCTAAATCTTCAGCATTACCGTGAACATAAAGTAAGGTATAAGTTGCGTCAGGATTGAATAAATATCTCGCGACAATTGACTCATTATCCGGTGTATTTAAATATAAAAGATCGGCAGTATCTTGGTAACTACTGGCTTGAGGAATAAAAATCATGCGATCGCTCAAAAAATAAACATACAAAGCAATCGTTACATAAACAAAAAGGAGCGATCGTATCAATCGTTTGATTGTGAAATCGCCGACTAAAAGCCGTCGCCATTTTTGCCGATTTTTCATAATTACCCTAAGCCTTTATTCAGAAAAAAATTCTATGAGATAAAACTAGAGACTAAAAAAGAATTATACATCTGCCTTGAAAAACTGATAACCGCTCAATTTACCCCTCGTTTATAATTATTCACTCCGATTGACGTATCATCTCATCAATTATTGGTTGTTTATGCTTCGCAATTCACTAACTTCGATGGTCATTTTCCCCTTCTGAAGAATCGTCTTGTTTATCCAAATCAATTATTCGTTGCGAAGAAAAGGGATGAATTGATTCTCCATGGGGTAAATGTCCAGCCATTAAGGAAGTTATCGCTTCATTTAACGCATTGGGATCCATAAACATAATTTTAGAATTAGGACTTTTGCCAATTTGTTCGTTTGCTTCTACAAAGCGTTGAGCAATCAAAAACTGTAAAACATTTTTCATATTTGGGTCTTTCGTTACCGCATCCGCAATCATCTTAATTGATTCAACAGTCCCCTCGGCTTGGGAAACTTCAGCCCGTTTTTTACTTTTAGCTGCTCTTTCTAATTCTAAAGACTCCATTACAGTTTGAGCCGGTTTAATTTCCCTTACTTCTACCCGTGTTACTTTCACCCCCCAATTAACTGTGGCATCATCTAATTGCTGAAGTAAGGTTTTATTGATTTCATCCCGTGATGAGTAAGTTTCTTCTAAGTCTAAATGACCAATTGCAGAACGCAATGTTGTTAATACTAAGTTTTCAATAGCTTCCCGGATATCTTCGACTAAATAGAAAGTCTTTTCTAAATCTACAATTTGCCAATAAACCACCGCGTCAATTTTGAGAGAAACATTATCTTGTGTAATCGCAGTTTGGGGTTCAATTCCTAAGACTTTTTCGCGGTTTGTTTCTTCGACTACAATGCTTTCTAACCAAGGAATAACGAAATTTAATCCGGGTTCGAGTTTGCGATTAAACTTACCAACTCGTTCGACTAAAGCTTCATTCCCTTCGCTAATAACCCGGATGGAAATTAAGCCATAACCCACCGCGCCTAAAATCATAGAAATTAGACTATAAATTAAATAGTTCATGATTTGATAAATTGAGACAAAGTAAGAAAAGTAAGCTAGTAACTCAAAAAGTTATATTTATGCTAATTAGGTTCTAGTCTCATGTCAGTTAGGTTTATCGTAGAGATCCCCGCAGCGACTTTGATGAAGCGACCCAAGTCCTTTATTTTGTTATAGCATGATTTTTCCTGCTCTTTGTTGCATCGTCAAGGGGAGAGGTTACAATTTTCTTATAACCCCAACGATTCTCAAAAAACGGTTATTAGTCAAAAGCCATGAATCCCTCAACGAGAACTCCTATTGATGTCACTATATTGGTTTAACCTTATTTTGGCTTTCCCATTGAATAACGATCTTTCTTTAACCATAAAATAGTCATACAAAAGATGAAATTAGATTAATTTATATGATGCGTGAAGTCATTACCTCCAAGAATAAAGGTAATATTTTAATTGTGGACGATATCGCTGCCAATTTGCGGTTACTCGCCGAATTATTGACTAAACATGGCCACAAAATTCGCGGAGTAACCAGTGGTCAGGCAGCGTTAAAAGCGATTCAAGCACAACCGCCAGATTTAGTTTTATTGGATATTAATATGCCACATATAAGTGGTTATGATGTGTGCAAAGCTTTAAAATCCAATCCAAAAACTAGCCATATTTCTGTTATTTTTATTAGTGCTTTAGACGAAGTAGTGGATAAAGTTCAAGCCTTTGCAGTTGGAGGGTCAGATTATATTACAAAACCCTTTGAAGTTGGGGAGATTTTAGTCCGAATTGAAAATCAACTGGGATTACAAGTAGCTAAAGCCGAAATTCGCCAGTTAAATGCTCAACTCGAAGCCAGAGTGCGCGATCGCACTGCTCAACTCGAAGCTACTAATCGTCAATTACAACAAGAAATCAGCAAGCGACAAAAAGCCCAAGATCAGTTAGTGCATTTGGCATTTCATTGTGTTTTAACGGGATTGCCCAATCGTGCTTGGTTTATGCAACGTCTCGAAACGGCTTTCCAAACCGTACAAGAAAACCCACAACAGCGTTTTGCGGTGTTGTTTCTCGATTGCGATCGCTTTAAAATTGTTAATGACTCTCTCGGTCATTTAGTCGGCGATCGCTTGCTAATAGATGTAGCTCGTCGTTTAGAATCTTGTTTGCATCCCCTTGAAACTATCGCTCGTTTAGGGGGAGACGAATTTATTGTTTTACTCGAAGATGTCGATACAATCCAACAAGCGATTCAAACTGCTGAAAGCATCCAAAAAGCCTTCTCTAAACCCTTCCAAATTAACGAGCAAGAAATCTATCTTAATGCTAGTATTGGCATTGTTCTAGCGTCTCACAAATATCAACAACCCGAACATATCTTGCGAGATGTTGATACAGCCATGTATCGAGCCAAAGAATTAGGCAAAGGTCGCTACCAAGTCTTTGATTCTAATATGCACTACATGGTTATGGAGCGTTTGCAGCTTGAAAACGATTTGCGTCGCGCGATCTCTAGTCAAGAATTTTATGTTTGTTATCAACCCATTGTCAACCTTAACGCCCATGATTTATTCGGATTTGAAACTTTGGTGCGTTGGCAACATTCTCAAAAAGGGACGATTTCTCCGAGTCAATTTATCCCCGTTGCTGAAGACACCGGTTTAATTCTTCCAATTGGCTTATGGGTGTTACAACAAGCTTGTCAACAACTCAAAATCTGGCAAGAGCAACTTTCGGCCCAGGATCTATGTATCAGCGTCAACTTATCCGTGAAACAGTTTTCCCAAAGAGATTTACTCGCTCATGTTGACAGCATTTTACATAATATTGGATTGAACGGTAGTAGCTTGAAACTAGAAATTACCGAAAGTGCCTTAATGGAAAATCGCACAACCGTCCAACAACTCTTAACCCAATTAAAAGAACGTCATATTCTTCTCGGAATTGACGATTTTGGCACGGGATATTCCTCATTGAGTTATTTAAGTCGCTTTCCAGTGGATACTTTAAAAATCGACCGTTCCTTTGTCAGTCAAATGTGTGAATCTCCAGAAAATCTAGAAATTGTGCAAGCGATTATTGCCCTCGCTCATAGTTTAGGGATGGTCGCGATCGCAGAAGGGATTGAAACTTTAGAACAACTGCAACAACTGCAAGCATTGGGCTGTGATTTTGGTCAGGGTTATTATTTTGCTAAACCCCTAGTCCTCGAAGATGCGACGCAATTTTTGGTGAATCATTTTGGGCAATCGGCTAACCAATAACCAATAACCAATAACTACATTTGCCGAATAAACTCCAACGGCAAACCATCGGCATCCGCCAAAAAAGCCACCTCATAGACGCGATCGCCAATCATTTGTTGTGTGGGTTCAAGTAGAACTTTCAGAGGGGTAGAAGCGGCAGATTCGTAGCGATCGCGAAACGTTTGCAACCAACTCCCCAAATCCGCAGTGCGATCGCTCAAATCGAAAGATAAATGATAATAGCCCGTGTAATGCTCATCTCCAAAGGCATCGGGAGGAGACTTCGGTTCCGGGATTTGAATTAACTCAATGCGTCCCCCCAACCCCTCCATCCAGCAAGCTAAAGTATAGCCCGTGGTAAAGCGATCGCACACCGTAAAACCCAGTAACTCATAAAACGCGATCGCCCGATGAATATCCGCCGTCCGAATCGACGCATGATGAAACATAAACCTTACTCGAACAACCGAAAATAGGGATAACGCACCGGAACCCCCGGTTCTTTTTCTAAATCAAAATTAATCACATCCCAACAGGAATTTTCTTCGGTGGGTTCCGGGCTAAAGGTCACAGGTAAGCCGTATAATCGCGGCAATTGGGACTCCGAAGCACTGCCTCGCCAAGGGGTACTGCGTTCGAGATAAGCACTCACCAAATCGCGATAACGACTGGCAATAATCACTTTTGTAGCGCGATAACCTTGGGTATAGAGGCGATCGAGAGCTTCGTGAATTTCAAAGCGAATGCCGTCGGGGTGGGTATGCTGTCGATACCACTCCCCCTCCCAAAATCGCCAATGTCGTCCCGATTGCAAATGCACCAACTCGCGCGTTTTCGGGTCGGCTTCAAACGCACCGTGACGGGGACATAAATAAGTATCTGTTAATGTCAGTGCAGGAATCGTTTGGCGACAATGGGGGCATTTGATTTCTGCGCCAAAGATGGGATACTGCAAACCTGGGTTCATCATTAGGGATTCGTTGGGAGTACAGTCTGGTATTGACCAGCAGCAGTGGTTTTATTATATCGGTTAACACTTGTTGCCATCGTTGTCTAGCCTGTTTTTACCAGAAAAAGTGACTCAAGAACCCTTTTATTCCCCAATTTCTTTAGCATTTCCCGACCTCTCGTTAGCCGCTTTCGTTGCGCCCAATGCTACGATTATCGGCGATGTTACCCTCGCAACGGGAGTCAATATTTGGTACGGAGCCGTTGTGCGGGGTGATGTTGAAAAAATTGTCATTGGCGCACATAGTAACGTCCAAGATGGAGCCGTGATTCATGGCGATCCGGGTCAACCCACCCTGATTGAAGATTATGTCACCCTTGGCCATCGGGCTGTCGTGCATTCAGCGTATATTGAAAGCGGCTGTCTGATTGGTATTGGCGCGATCGTCCTCAATGGCGTGCGGGTGGGAACTGGGAGTATTATTGGGGCAGGCTGTGTGGTCACCAAAGATGTCCCGCCGCGATCGCTCATGGTAGGCATTCCAGCCAAACGCCTCAAAGAAGTTTCCGACTCCCAAGCCGCCGAACTGATCGAACACGCCAAACACTACGAAGAGTTGGCTTTGGCGCATTCTTCTTGCAGTTAACAGTCAACAGTCATCAGCATCTAAGGGGCAGTAGGCAGTGGGCAGTGGGCAGTAGGGGGGGAGTTGAATTCTACCCCAGAAAGAAAGTCAGAAACTTTGGCCTAGAAAGTAGACTCTCGAAAAGGCTCAAAGCTATAATTTATAAAGGTTTCAGCCTCAAAAAGTAAAATTAAGTTTCTGGAGAGTTATCAGTCATCGCCTCATCAGTGTTTTGGGGAGTGGGGGAAAAATTACCAATTACCAGTGACCAATTACCAATTAAGAAAGTTGGAAAATCTATTCCCTGTTCCCTACCAATAACCAATAACCAATAACAAACAACAAACAACAAAATTACATTGTCGCCGTTGCCATCAGGGTTAAATCCGTCATGCGCCATTCCGCAAAAAGTTGGTCAAAAAGTTCTTGAGTGGCACTGCTCATATCGCCATCAGGGGCAACTACCCCACCGGGAATAAACGTGCCGCGATCGCTCACAAAATTCAAGTGTAACGCCCCGTTTTCATCCGGTTGGACATACAACCGCCCCCTCGCTAAAACTTGTCCGGCTCGACTTGAAATTGCACAACGCATGAATTTTCGATCCATAATTTAGTCCGTTGATTATCTTACGCGATTGAGGGGCAGCTTTTTCAGTTATCAGTTATCAGTCATCAGTCATCAGTTTTGGGTAACCAATAACCAATAACCAGTAATATAGAAAATCGATCGCTTAACTCAGGAGAAAGTTATTTTGCTGACCTTGGGTGTCAATATTGACCACACCGCCACCATTCGCCAAGCCCGTCGTACTGTCGAACCCGACCCCGTAGCCGCCGCCGTCCTGGCGGAATTAGGGGGGGCCGATGGCATTACCGTTCATTTGCGCGAAGACCGCCGCCATATTCAAGACCGGGATGTGCGATTATTGCGGGAAACGGTGCGATCGCATCTCAACCTCGAAATGGCTCCAACTGAAGAAATGGTGACCATTGCCCTCGATATTAAACCCGATTATGTCACCCTTGTTCCCGAACGGCGCGAGGAAGTCACTACCGAAGGCGGTTTAAATCTGCTCAGCGACTTACCCCGCTACACCCACATAGTCGATCGCCTCCAAAGTGCCGGGATTCCGGTAAGCTGGTTTATTGATGCCGATGGCGAGCAAATTCAGGCCGCGGCTCAAACCCAGGCTAAATTCATCGAACTACACACCGGGCGTTATGCCGAAGCGACGACAGAAAAAGAACGGCAAAAGGAACTCGAAATCCTTAAACAAGGTGCAGCGAAAGCCCTTTCTTTGTCGTTACGGGTGAATGCGGGTCACGGTTTGACTTATTGGAATGTGTATCCCGTGGCTTGTATTGAGGGGATGGAAGAACTTAATATCGGTCACACCATTATTAGCCGTGCCGTATTAGTGGGAATCGAAAGAGCCGTCCGGGAGATGAAGTTAGCGATGCGCGGTCAATTGTAAAGAAGTTAACCAATGCGATCGCATAAAGTAACTTCTAGTTTTATAGTTATTTTCTGTGCCGATTGTTCACTCTGACAAAATTAGCAATGACAACCTACTATTACATTCTGGCCAGCCAACACTTTTTACTCGAAGAAGAACCCCTCGACGAAGTTTTAAAAGAGCGGGTTCGCTATTACCAAGAAAAAGGCCAAGAAATTGATTTTTGGTTAGTGAAACAACCCGCTTTCCTCGAAGCCCCGGCTATGGCTGAGGCTAAAGCCAAATGCCCGCAACCCGCCGCCGCCATCATTAGCACCAACGAGCAGTTTATTACTTGGCTGAAGTTGCGTTTAGAATACGTCCTCAAAGGTCAGTTTGAAGCCCCTTCAGACTCCATTTCCGATCCTTTAGCTTCCTTGGAAACGGTCGCTTAATCGCCCCCAAAATCTTATGTTTGTTCCCCGCCGCTTTGGATTTTTGGTGTGTCTCGCTTTCCTCGGTATGGGGTGGAGTGGCAATGCTCGTCCCGCCGTCGCCCAAAATAATGATTGTGCGCCGCCGCAACCGGGAGAATATATCTTGTTGGTCTTAACGGAAACTGAAGCGTCTCAACGGTTATTACAGCGCAGCCTGCCCGAAAATACCCCGACGACGGTCTGCCGTTATTTAGGGGACTCGGTGACCCGCGTGGGGGGCTTTCAGACCCTAGCGGTGGCGGACAACTGGGGACGCTTTTCCCGGGAAATTGTGGGGTTGTATGCGGTGGTTGTCGAGTCGGCGGGGGCGACAACCCCACCGCCATTAAGTCAAAGTGTGACTTATGCCCCCCGTCCTTTGGGGGAAGGTTATGCGGTGTTGGTAGACTTTTTCAATCAACCGGAAATTGCCGCCGAAGTGCAGCAAACGGTGGGGCAGAATGTGGGGTTAGCGTCGTATTTTTCGCGACCCTATTTACTGGCCCTTTATACCCCAGACGAAGCGATCGCCAATCGCACCTTAAGACAATTGAGCGATCGCGGTTTTGGGGCGGTGATGGTGGATAGCCGTCAGGTAATCTTGCTTTCTCCGAGGGTGAATTACCCGTAGAAGGTATAACCGGCAAACATCGAGATACCAATGCCTAACATTAACCCCACTAACACCTGAAAAGGGGTGTGACCAATTAATTCTTTAAGTCGCTCCTCAGTGACGGCTATATCTTCGTGGAACATTTCATCGATGATTTGGTTGAGAATTTTTGCTTGTTTGCCCGCCGCTTGACGCACGCCTGCTGCATCGTACATGACGATAATGGCAAATAAACAAGCGATCGCGAATTCCGAACTGCTCCAACCGCGAGTTTGTCCGACTCCCGTGGCCAATGCCGAAACCAAAGCCGAATGAGCGCTCGGCATTCCCCCGGTACTCACGAGCGATCGCAAATTCACTTTACCGTTTTTAACAACCTCGACAATCAGTTTAATCGATTGAGCGGTGAGACAAGCAATAGTCGCAACCAGCAGCACCTGATTGTGAAAAATATCGCCAAAGTCCTGCATGGTAGTCTGTGTTTGTTGTAAATTGAATCAAAAAAGAGGATTGAGTAATAATGGACAAATTCAGATGAGTTTAGTGAGTGCGCGAACAAATATAACCCGCGATCGCCATTAACGGCTCGGCGCGATCCCCATAGGGTTCTAATGCCGATATCGCCTTTTCAATCAAGCGATGCGCTTGTTGCTTTGATGCTTCTAACCCCAAAAGACTGGGAAACGTTGATTTTTGCGCTTGCAAATCTTTTCCTGCCGTTTTCCCTAACTCCTCTGTACTTGCCGTAACATCTAAAATATCATCGACGATCTGAAAAGCCAGGCCAATATTCTGGGCATAAGAGGATAATTTTTGTAAATCTTCGGCTTGCGCTCCTCCCAAAATCGCCCCGGACACCACACAAGCTTCGAGCAACGCCCCGGTTTTGTGAGAATGAATAAAATTCAGGGTTTCTAAAGAAATATCCGTTTTGCCCTCAGATTCTAAATCAATCGTCTGCCCCCCCACTAATCCGGCAGCTCCCACGGCTCTGCCCAAATGAGCCACCACCTGCAAAACCCTCTCGGGGGGAACATCCTGGGTATGAACCGCGACATATTCAAACCCATAAGCCAATAAGCCATCACCGGCCAAAATGGCAATATCCTCGCCATAAACTTTGTGATTGGTTAACTTTCCCCGACGATAATCATCATTGTCCATTGCGGGCAGATCGTCGTGAATCAAGGACATGGTGTGGATCATCTCCAAGGCACAAGCCGTGGGCATTGCGGTTTCGGGGGTTCCCCCCAATAACTCACAAGCGGCCAAACACAGAATCGGTCGCAACCGCTTACCCCCTGCCAATAACGAATAGCGCATGGCTTCGTAAATTTTTTCTGGGGCAACAATCGGCAGCGAACGATCTAAAGCGTCTTCAACAAGTTTTTGGCGTTGTTGTAAGTACGCGGTTAAGTCAAATTGCGAAGGTGTTAGATTAGTCGCAATGCTACGGTCTACTGATACCATGCCTTGATTGAGTGTGAACCAAAATGTTGCTCTAGTGACATACTCTCACGCTGAATCAAAGATTACACTGTGAGCTTCTCACCAACTCCAGCGATTGCTTTGGATACCACGGTGAGCTTTATTGACGATACGGGATGTCCCTCCGCACCGGAACAAGACAAGAATAATGTTCTGTACTTGTACGCGAAGCGATTAGTTATTAATTCGCTTTAATCTGTACTTATGTGATTGTAGTGCGTTTGAATCGCAATATCAATTGATTTCTATCGCTGAACCTCAAAGGCGATTTATTCCCTCCTTAGAGCGCCGGGCTTACTGCTGATGGGTGCGGCAATAACTTTCGACAGTATTATTTAACAACATTGCCACCGTCATCGGGCCGACCCCCCCAGGCACAGGGGTAATATAACTCGCAACCGACGCAACCCCATCAAAATCCACATCCCCGACTAAACGGGAACTCCCCGACTTATCCGTAACGCGATTAATTCCCACATCAATCACAACGGCACCGGGTTTAACCATATCGGCGGTAATCATTTGCGGTCGGCCCACAGCAGCGATGAGAATATCGGCATTGCGGGCGATCGCGCTCAAATTTTGAGACCGCGAATGGGCAATGGTCACTGTCGCATTGGCTTCAAGCAACATCAACGCCAACGGTTTCCCCACCAAAATACTGCGACCAATCACCACCGCATTTTTACCCGTCAGGTCGAGTTGGGCCTGTTGCAGTAAGCGCATTACCCCCGCCGGAGTACAACTGCGCAAACCCGGTTCCCCCCGCAATAAACGCCCTAAATTCACCGGATGTAAGCCATCTGCATCTTTATCCGGGTGGATTTGGTTGAGCAGAGCCACCGAATCCAAACCATCGGGGAGGGGCAGTTGGACGAGAATGCCGTCAACCTCTGGGTTTTGGTTGCATTCTTGAATGATTTTGGCCAGGTCAGCTTGGGGGGTATTTGTCGGCAGTTGTTGGCCAAAACTGGCGATGCCTACTCTAGCACAGGCTCGCTCTTTGTTCCGGACATAAGCCGCACTTGCCGGATTATCGCCGACCATAATCACCGCCAAACCAGGAGGACGGCCCATTTGACCTTGTACGGTTGTGATTTGCTGTTTGAGGTCTTCTTGGATCGTTTGAGCCAGGGCTTTACCGTTGAGAATTTGGGCAGACATTTGTAAATGAGGGTTTGTGGGTTAGGGCTGACGGGGTTTTAACCATGAGCCAGGAAATTAATCGTTTCGCATTTCCTGGCGTGGATGGCCAAAATCAGAAAATTTAAGAAGGTTGACCAAACTGGCGTTGATAAATTTCTTCTTCTTTGTCTGATTCTAATTTAATGTCAGAACGAGGATAAGCCACGCACAGCAAGGCGTAACCTTCGGCTTGCAACTCTGGGGAAACCCCCATGGCATCGCTTTGTTCGACTTCTCCTTCAGACAGTTTAGCCGCACAAGTGGTACAAACGCCGGCGGTACAAGAACTGGGTAACTCAATTCCGGCTTCCTGGGCAACTTCTAAAATTTTACGATCTTCGGGAACGTCGATTGTATAGGTGTTGCCGCGATAATTAATTTCTACTTTGTAAGTATTTGCCATTGACTTTCATCCAACCACGAAAAACTGTTTTTCCCTAAAGATTTATGATAACTGTTTTGTTGTCAATTTATGGAGATTTTGATTCTTTTTTAGAATGGGATAAATACTTATTTTGTGTAAACTTGATTTTTGATTTATTCTTCGTTACGGCGAGTGCTAAATCGAATAATTAAGTAACTTAAAGAAAGGGCTAATACGGCAGAGGATAAAGCAATTAAATCGACTGCATTCTTCTTTTCGATATCAAAAATAATGATTTTGCGGGCAACGGCAATTAAAGAGGTAATAACGACTAATTCGTATTGAACTGTATGGCGCTTTAAATAAACAGTAATATTAGCCAGAATTTCTAAAGCAATTAAAACGTTTAAAAATAACCCAAAAGCTTCAAATAAAAGGTCTTTTGATAAACTTGAGACACCGGTTAAAGATTTAGTAAGCAGCGAACCAAAGAGGAAAATACACAGATCGTAAACCGAAACCAAGGTCACAATAATCATTAAGATCGAGAGAAATTTTGCAATCAAAACTTCAACATTCTCGACCATCTGGAGAAAGTTTCGATCGCTTCCGGCTTCCCTAATTTTCTGCCAAAATCGACGCAAACGGGGCATTGTTTAATCTAAGTTAAGACCGAATAAGCAAGCGCCTGAGTCAGATTCAGGCGCTTGCTGAGTTGGCGATCGCGTTGAATTTCCCTTTTACAACGCTTCTGCACCCGCGACAACTTCAAGAATTTGTTGGGTAATCGAAGCTTGACGGGCTTTGTTATAAGACAAAGTGAGGGTTCCGACGAGTTCGTTGGCGTTGTCGCTGGCGTTACTCATCGCCGTCATCCGGGCGGCCAGTTCGCTGGCTGCGGCTTCTTGGAGCGATCGCAACAACTGGTTATTAAGATACAACGGCAGCAAGGCTTCTAAAATCTGCGCGGGGTCTTGTTCAAAGATCATATCTTTGGGGAAAGTCCGCACCTCGTTGCTCACTTTTTCGCGAGTCACTTCAAATTCACCGCCGTTGGTGGTGAGGCGGAAAATTTCGTCATCGGTAACTTCCAAACCTTGAGGAGACAAGGGTAACAAGGTTTGAATCACCGGACGCGAACTCACCAAAGACACAAACTTGGTGTAAATTAACTCAACCCGGTCAATCGTTCCCGACAAGAAAGACGAAAGCAACACTTCAGCAATGTCGGAGGCTTCTTCGGCTTTGGGAATTTGTTCGAGTTCGGTGAACTTGTCGAGAATGGGCATATTGCGACGCTCGTAATATTGCACCGCTTTACGACCGATAAGAATTAATTGATAATCAATCCCTTCGGCTTGTAACTCTTTGATGCGAGCGTCAGCCCGTTTGATGATGTTGTTGTTGTAACCGCCACACAAGCCGCGATCGCCCGACACCACCAATAAACCCACGGTATCCACTTCCCGTTGCTTGAGCAGGGGTAAGTCCACATCTTCAAATTGCAGGCGGTTCTGCAAGCCGTAAAGCACTTCTGCGAGGCGGTCAGCAAACGGACGAGTGGCCGTAACTTGTTCTTGAGCGCGACGCACTTTCGCCGCCGCCACAAGACGCATCGCTTCTGTAATTTTACGGGTATTTTTAACCGAATCAATGCGATCGCGAATGGCTTTTAAATTAGGCATAATTCTTCATTACCAAATCTAGAAAAATCAAGCATAAAGCCACCAAGTAAACCCCCCATTACTGTACGGTCGGACTTGGTGGCTTCACAGCAATAGTTAATTACACAGCAGCCATAAAGGTCTGCTTGTACTCTTGAATCGACTCTTTGAGAATCGACTCGGCTTCATCGGTGAGTTTTTTCTCAGACGCAATAATTTCACCAAACTTGGGCTTATTCGTTCCTAAATAATCCCGTAACCCTTGGACGAAATCAACGACTTTTTCCACAGGGACATCATCCAAATAACCATTCAGACCTGAATACACCGTAGCCACTTGTTCGGGAACAGACAACGGTTCATACTGGGATTGCTTGAGGAGTTGACGCAAACGCTGACCGCGAGCTAACTGGGCTTGGGTGGCTTGGTCGAGGTCGGACGCAAACTGGGAGAAAGCTTCAATTTCAGCAAACTGAGCTAACTCTAACTTGAGTTTCCCGGCCACTTGCTTCATGGCTTTGGTTTGGGCGGCAGAACCCACGCGGGACACAGAAATACCGGCGTTGATTGCTGGACGGAAACCGGCGTTAAACAAGTCCGAAGACAAGAAGATTTGACCGTCGGTAATCGAAATAACGTTGGTAGGAATGTAAGCCGAAACGTCCCCCGCTTGGGTTTCGATAATCGGTAAGGCGGTCATACTACCGCCACCGAGTTCGTCGTTGAGCTTGGCGGCTCGTTCGAGTAAGCGAGAGTGGAGATAGAAAACGTCTCCAGGATACGCTTCGCGACCCGGCGGACGACGCAGTAACAAGGACATTTGACGATAAGCTTGGGCTTGTTTGGACAAGTCATCGTAAATGACCAAAGTGGCTTTGCCGTTATACATGAAGTATTCGGCTATAGCTGCCCCGGTATAGGGAGCGAGGTATTGTAGGGTCGCGGGGGCGTTGGCGTTAGCCGCAATGACGATGGTGTAGTCCATTGCGCCCCGTTCTTCGAGCGCGCCGACCACTTGCGCCACGGTGGAGGCTTTTTGACCGATGGCAACGTAGACACAAATAACATCTTCAGATTTTTGGTTGATGATGGTATCGATGGCTACAGCCGTTTTTCCGGTTTGGCGATCGCCAATGATTAATTCCCGTTGACCGCGACCGATAGGAATCATCGCGTCAATGGCGGTAATCCCGGTTTGCATCGGTTCGCACACCGAACGACGAGCAATAATGCCAGGGGCATTCGATTCGATTAAGCGGGTTTCGCTGGTGTTGATGTCGCCTTTACCGTCGATGGGACGACCGAGGGAATCGACGACCCGGCCAATCATGGCCTCGCCTACGGGGACTTCTGCGATTCTGCCGGTCGCATTCACGGTGCTACCTTCTTGAATGCCGAAGCCGTCGCCCATTAATACTGCCCCAACATTATCTTCTTCTAAGTTTAGGGCGATACCAACCGTACCATCTTCAAATTCTAAAAGTTCGCCAGCCATGGCGTTTTCTAAGCCATACACGCGGGCAATGCCGTCGCCTACTTGCAATACGGTTCCCACGTCGGAAACCTGGACATCTTGCTCGTAGGATTCAATCTGCTGGCGAATAATGCTGCTAATTTCGTCGGGTCTAATGCTAACCATGTTCTGTAAAAACTTGCTAGTGTGATTTGTCTTACTTTCAAAAAAGTGGGATGTTTAAGTGCTTTGACCTAAACGCATCCCAATGCGGCGGAGTTGACCGCGCAAGCTGGCATCAACGACTTGAGAGCCGACTTTGATCGTGACACCACCGAGTAAGTTGGGATCGACTTGGGTTTTAAGTTCCACTTCTCGAGCGTCGGTCATAGCTTTGACGCGATCGCGAATTGCTTGCTGTTGGTCTTCGCTGAGTTCTTTGGCCGAGCGGACTTCGGCGAGAACGGTATGATTTAATTCTCGCAGACGTTCTAAATATTGTTGCGCGATCGCGCTCAAAAATATAATCCGCCGTTTATCCACCAACAACATCACGAAGTGGGTCAACTCAACCGGGGCATCATCCCCTAAAATGCGCCGGAGAATGGCTTTTTTGTCTTCGGGTTCAACGACCGGATTTAAAATAAATTCGCGCAGTTCCGGGGATTCTTCCATCAAGGCTTCGAGGGAGCGGAATATTTCCCCAAACTGATTGGTCATGTCTTTGCTTTGAGCAATAGACATCAACGCTTGGGCATAAGGTTCAGCAACAGCACCGCTAACTAAACTACCTTTCATTAACTACCTCCGAGTTGAGCAATGCAGCGATCGATCAGTTGGCTTTGGGTCGAATCGTCCAGAGTTTCTTGCAGTTGCGCTTCGACTTTACGAAGGGCTAACGCGGCCACCCGTCCTTTCAATTCGGCAATCGCCTTTTCCTGCTCGCCTTGTAAATCTTGTGCTGCACTGGCTTTGATTCGTTCGACTTCCGCTTGCCCTTGGGCTAAAATTTTCTCTTTTGCCGCGGCAGCGTTTTGTTCGGCTTGCTCCAGAATCTTCTTCGCTTCAGCTTTTGCTTGACTGAGTTTGCGATCTGCTTCTTCTAACGCCTTTTGGGCTGTGGTAGCGCGGTTTTCAGCATCTTTAATTTCTGCTTCAATAGCGGCGCGTCGCTTGCTCAGAATTTTGCCTAAAAATTTACTCCCATAAACCAGCAAAACCACAATCAGAATTGCCAGGTTAATCAGGTTAGTTTCTAAAATGTCGAAGTTCAGACCCCAGCCACTTTCGGTGGCGAGGTATAAAATGTTGCCCATGATCTTTGATTTTCTCTTAGCGCTACGCTCTCAATTGATATTGCTTTCATAACGCTTGCTTCGCTGCTTTCATTTCCCTAAAACCAGGAAATGACAGAACCGAAGCCAACGCTTACGATTATTTCACCAATTCTGGCCCTAAAAGTTTCTCCAGAATTTGGCGACTGAGGGAGTTCACTTGACTTTCTAAGTTGCTGAACGCTTCAGCTTTTTGGGCAGCAATTTCCTGAGCCGCTTTTTCTCGCTCGGCTTGCACTTCTTGTTGTGCTTGTTGGGTTTGCTCGCTAATAATTTTTTGAGCTTCCCCTTGAGCCGTTGCCACAATTTCTTGGGCTTCGCGACGAACATCGACTAATTCTTGTTCGTACTGACGAGCGGCGGCTTCGGTTTTTTCCCGACGCTCCCGAGCAGAAAGCAGTTGGGAACGCACAAAGTCGGCCCGCTCGTCAATGGCTTTTCCTAAAGGCTTGTAAAAAATAGCATTCAGGACAATCACCAAAATCAGGAATTGCACGCCCATCAAGGGCAAGGTGGCGTTAATGTCAAATAAGCCGCCCCCTTCCTCCACGGCTTCTGTTGCTAACAGAATCATCCAGTATGTCATCAGATTTGAAAAGAAAGCTATCTAAAGGTTTTCGCGAGCTTTGGTAGAAACGCCAAGGTTAAGAAGTCTTTCGCGTTTCTACCAAAGCTAATGGGTGATGCGATTCGCTCGCTTAAGCGAAGGGGTTAGCGAACAACAGAACCAGGGCAACTACCAAACCGTAAATGGTCAGCGCTTCCATGAAAGCCAAGCTCAACAGCAAGGTACCGCGAATTTTACCTTCAGCTTCGGGTTGACGAGCAATCCCTTCTACTGCTTGACCGGCAGCATTACCTTGACCAATACCAGGGCCAATCGCGCCCAAACCTACGGCTAAAGCAGCAGCGATAACAGAAGCAGCAGCAATTGTCGGATTCATGATTTTCTTTTCCTTTGTGAGTTAACTAAAAAAACAAAAACTAAGTGATAATTTCCCGAAGGCGGGAAGACAAACTGAAGCCTAAAAGCTCCAATTCTTTGAAGGTGACTTATTCCCGAACCTTATTCTTCGTGGCCGTGTTCTTCGAGCGCTTCACCGATATAAGAAGCGGCTAACGTCGCAAAAATCAAGGCTTGAATGGCACTCAGAAATAGACCCAAAACCATTAAGGGTAGAGGGACGAACAAGGGAACTAACAACACCAATACCGCTACAACTAATTCGTCAGCTAGGATGTTACCGAAGAGACGGAAGCTGAGGGACAGGGGCTTCGTGAAGTCTTCGAGGATTTTGAACGGAACCATGATTGGCGTAGGTTCGGCATAACCTGCGAAGTAACCTAAGCCTTTTTTGCGAAGCCCCGCAAAGAAGTAGGCAATAGAGGTTAACAGGGCTAATGCCACTGTTGTGTTGATGTCGTTGGTTGGAGCCGCTAGTTCGCCGTCGGGAATTTCAATCAATCGCCAAGGCACTAACGCCCCAGACCAATTTGACACAAAAATGAACAAAAATAAAGTCCCTACAAAAGGAACCCACTGGCGATATTCTTTTTCGCCAATTTGGTCTTTGGCTAAACCCCGCAGAAAATCCAAAACGTATTCCATGAAGTTTTGCATTCCACTGGGAACTCGTTGAATATTCCGCGTTGCCAAGAGGGAGGCAATAACGAGAATGGCAATGACAAACCACGAGGCCAAAAAGACCTGACCGTGGAGTTGATAATTACCAATTTCCCAGTAAAAGTGTTTGCCAACTTCTAACTCTGCTAGGGGAAAAGAATTTAAACCTAATAAACTATCGAGAACTTCCATGTTTGTGATATTTCCCCAAATATCCTAAAAACTTCCAATTTAAGGATTTTATTTGTTTTTGAATGGATCGGGCTTTTTCGATCATTTTTGTGTGGGTAACAAGGTGGTTTGCAACACATAAATGATGATGGCCGCTTTATAGGTTAAAAAACCCAGAAAAACGGGCAAAATATGTAATTGATGCCATTGGGTAGCGACAATGATTAGCCCGACTAAAAGCCCTAAGCGCGTTGAACCCGGTCGGCTTTTTTGCACGCCTAACCGCTCGACTTCTTTGGCCAGCATTCTCAAATACACTAATCCGAAACAAGCCCCTAAAAGGTAGTTTAGTGCTGTGTTAAGCGAATAGGTTAGCCACACCGAAATAAAAATAATCCCGGCTAAACCTAAAGTTCCCAACAACAAGCTTTGCTTGAGTTGGTAATATTCGCCCATCGAGTCGTCAACGTTGGTAGGTTGAGCTTCGGGGGCTTGGTATACTTGGTTTTCGGCTTCAAGAGGAGAGTTAGGTGGATTCACGATTTTTCGCTGACGATGGCCCATCCAAATAGTCGGCTTAAAAACATTTAAGCCAGAAGCAATAATATCATGGCATCAGCACAATTCTTAAAAACTTCTGAATAAAGTTAAGTTGAATACAACTGCGGACGGGTTAACCACTCTAGGGTTCTGATGGGGGCTGTCGAGCGGAAAAGGAGGAAATTCGATTTAAGATGGTTTCTGTCGGGATAACGGGCGCACAAAAGGGTTTACCGAGGCGTGAGTAGAATAATCTGTCGTTCTTGGAGCGATCGCACCCCATCGAGATCGAGAGCGCAATGGTTTAACAAATTTTCCACGGTGGCGGGTTGTGTTTGATTTTTAGCACAAACTTCTAGAAATTCAAACTCGGCTTCAGATAAATTCACAATCTGATAGTTGTAGTCAAACAACGTGCGACCGGGCCAGCCATCGACACAGGGGCTAATTTCGGGAATTGCGTTTAATAATGCTGTATCGGCGGCCCAATCGCTCATTTCTAACGGCGGACGAGCCAGGAAAAATTCGTAATGAGTCAAATTGGGGTCGAGGAGTTCAATTGTCCGGAAACGATCGCGATCGCTCAAATGTTGCGCCCGCTTCAACAAATCCGGGTTATCCCCAAGCAAGCGCTCCAATTGCCAAAACTGCGGGTTAGAAAAGCCCACAAACTGCAACCCCGAAGCGTCGATCAACTCAAACAAAGTTCTGATATTGTAATCAATTTCCTGGGGATGAACGTACATATCCGCAAACGCCTCATCCCGGTGATTTTCCATCGACCAGCGCCTTTTCTCTTGCTGTACCAAACGATTATCCTCTGGTAAGGCATCAAACAACGCCCGACCCACTTTGACCCCATCTTGATAATTCCCTTTTTGAGACCCCTGAAGCAGCGCGATCGCTTCTTGCATCAAGCGAATTTCCCAGCGGCCTAGTTCTGCATACACAAAAATATGCAGCAAGCCCCCAGGAGCCAGTTTAGACGCGATCGCTCTTATCCCCGCGATCGGATCGGGTAAATGGTGTAACACCCCCACGCAATTAATTAAATCGAACTCCCCAGGCAGCTCAGACGCTTGTTGCAGAGGCATCGCCTGAAACGTCACCGGGGGTTTATGACTTGCCAAACTCCCCGAACGCTCGCAACGCTCAATCGCCACCGCCAGCGCCTTCTCACTGAGGTCAATCGCCACCACTTCCGCTTCCGGGTTGAGGTGAATCAAATAATCCGTTCCCGAACCCGTCCCACACCCGGCATCGAGAATCCGAATTTGGGAAGTTTCGGGCTTGCGTCCCGTACAAAACCCATAAGCCGCTTGCCAATGCCAGCGCCAATTATAGCCCGGTGGCAATTGGTCGCTGAGGGGGTCAGGGGGAAACGGGAAAGTATTGTAGAGTTTAGCAACCGCCGCGCTAATCGCTTGAGAATCGGACATGATCGAGATCGAAACAGCAACTTTAGAGTTTAGCGGATTTTCCCCCAAGACGGTTAAGTTGGTTATTGGTTGTTGGGTTTCACTTCGTTCTACCCAACCTACTACTACTGCCCACAGCACGCGCTGCCCCTTAGATGCTGATAACTGATGACTGATGACTGATGACTGATGACTGAAGAAGCTGCCCCCTACCCAATTTCGACACACTTCTTAATAAAAACGCTAAGAAAGCCGGAAACGTTTTACTCTAAAAGCTGACCCTCTGGTCTTAAAAGATTCGTTTTTAATAAAGCATTAAGGGTATTTCGGTTTTTTAAATGGGTCACAATTAACCGAATCAGTTGAAGAAACGTCAGGATTGGTTTTCGGCGCAACAGCCATTCCTTGTTCAACCAATCCGCGCTGCTACGCTGACAACCCAACTGAAATGCCCCAAGCTTTAGAGCAATACATACAAAAGTTGTAGATGGGAGATAGTTGAAAAAAGATGAGTGTTAAGGCAAGTGGTGGAAGCTCAGTGGCGCGACCCCAACTGTATCAAACGGTCGCTGTTTCGACCATATCCCAAGCCGAACAGCAAGACCGCTTCCTCGATCAACGGGAACTCGGCCAACTCGATTCCTACTTTAGTTCGGGTCAAAAGCGTCTTGAAATTGCTCAAGTCATTACCCGCAACTCCGATTTGATCGTCTCTAGAGCGGCCAACCGTATTTTTGTGGGTGGGTCGCCTTTGGCGTATCTCGAAAAGCCCCCCGTCGAAGAAGAACCAGAAATGGCCATGGCAGGGGCAGAATCAGAAAACGCTGAAAGCACAACCATGGGAACGTTAACTTTTGTGGAAAACAAAGGTAACGGCTTTTTTGAAAACCTGCGTTCGATTTTTGCGTCCTCTGGTGGGGGTGGCCCGGTAAAAGTTCCGCCGGGGTTCCGACCGATTAATGTCTCGCGCTACGGCCCGAGCAATATGCAAAAGTCCTTGCGGGACTTGTCTTGGATGTTGCGTTACCTGACTTATGCCATTGTGGCCGGCGACCCCAACATCATCATCGTCAACGTGCGGGGCTTGCGGGAAATTATTGAAAATGCTTGTTCGAGTGCAGCAACCTTAGTAGCCCTGCAAGAAATGCGAAATGCCTCGGCGGGTTACTGCAAAGACGACCAGGAAGCGGCAACCCTTGTGGCAGAATACTTTGATGTTTTGATCAAAGAATTTGAAGCCCCGATTCCGTCGGATAAGTTACGTCAGCGAACTTCAGGCGATCTCCAAGGCTTGCAGTTACCCCAAAGTTATTACAATGCCTCGGCCCGTCGGCAAAAGTTCGCCATGAAGCCGGGATTGTCTACCCTCGAAAAGCAAGCGGTGATTAAAGCCGCTTATCGTCAAATTTTCGAGCGGGATATTACGAAGGCTTATAGTCAGTCGATTTCGTATCTCGAATCGCAAGTCAAAAATGGCGACATTTCCATGAAGGAATTTGTCCGCCGTTTGGCCAAGTCGCCGTTATATCGTCAGCAGTTCTTTGAGCCGTTTATCAACAGTCGCGCCCTAGAGTTGGCGTTTCGCCATATTTTGGGACGAGGCCCGAGTTCGCGCGAGGAAGTGCAAAATTACTTCGCGATCGTCTCTGAAGGCGGTTTAGCGGCCTTAATTGATGCCTTGGTGGATTCTCAGGAGTACGCCGATTACTTTGGGGAAGAAACTGTGCCTTATTTGCGGGGTTTGGGTCAAGAAGCCCAAGAATGCCGCAACTGGGGTATGCAGCAAGACTTGTTTAACTACAGCGCGCCTTTCCGCAAAGTCCCGCAGTTTATCACGACTTTTGCGAAGTACAATCGTCCGTTACCGGATCAGCACGTTTACGGGTCGGGTAATGACCCCCTCGAAATTCAATTTGGGGCAATTTTCCCGAAAGAAACTCGCAATCCGAGCAACAGCCCGGCACCGTTTAGTAAAGATACCAAGCGGATTTTGATTCATCGCGGCCCGGGGATTTATAACCAAAATAGCAATCCCCAAGCTCGGGGTTTGAATCCGGGGTCTTTAGGGCCAAAGGTATTTAAGCTCGATCAGTTACCTGGGGGGGGGAATGGTGCAAGCGTTAAATATACCGAATCGTCTACCCAAGCGCTAATTCGGGCTTGTTATCGTCAGGTGTTTGGCCGGGATGTATACGATGGTCAGCGCCAGAAAGTGGCGGAAATCAAGCTGGAAAATGGCGATATTACGGTGCGCGAGTTTATCAAGATGCTGGCGAAGTCGGATGTGTTCCGGGGCTTGTACTGGACTCCGTTTTATGTGGTGAAGGCGATTGAGTATATTCATCGTCGTTTGTTGGGTCGTCCGACCTATGGCCGTCAAGAGATGAATCGCTATTTCGATCTTTGCTCGAAGCAGGGTTTTTATGCCTTGGTTGATGCGATTATTGATAGTCTTGAGTACAATGAAACCTTCGGAGAAGATACGGTTCCTTACGAGCGGTATTTGACTCCAGGGGGCTTACAGTTGCGCTCGGCTCGTCCGGGAGCGCTGCGTGTCGATACGGCTCCGAAGGTGGTTCCCGATGAAACGCCGCGCTTTGTGGAGTTGGGTTCGGTGAGCGCCAATCGAACCGAGCCGGAAATTCAGTTCCGTATCAAGCAAGGGGTGTCTACCAAACGCCAGCAAACCAAGGTGTTTAAGGTGACGAACCTCAGTGATAAGGTGGCCCTCAACAATGCGATCGCGGCGGCGTATCGTCAGGTGTTTGAACGGGATTTAGCGCCTTATGTGGTGCAAGTGCAGTTCACAGGCTTAGAAAGTAAGCTCAGTAATGGCGAAATTAACGTCAAGGAGTTTATTGAAGGCTTGGGCTGTTCGGAATTGTATATCAAGCAGTTCTACACCCCCTATCCCAATACCAAGGTGATTGAGTTGGGAACGAAGCACTTTTTGGGTCGTGCGCCGTTGAATCAGAAGGAAATCCAAACCTATAACCAAATTTTAGCGACAGAAGGCATTCGAGCCTTTATTGGCGCGATGGTGAACGGGATGGAATACGTCCAGGTCTTCGGTGAAGATACGGTTCCCTATCGTCGCTTCCCCACCTTACCGGCGGCGAATTTCCCCAACACCGAGCGGTTGTACAACAAGCTCACTAAACAAGACAAGGAGTTGGTGGTGCCGAGTTTTGAACCGGTGAAGTTGGGCTAGGAACTCGAAACCCTCGAAACGTCCTTTTCCGGCTTTAAAGTAGGAAGCTCGGGTGTTTTGTTGATTATTAAATGAATTCTCCCTCAAGCTTTTGGGGGAGTTTTTCAGGTGAATGAAAATCGGGAGCGATCGCCCCCAAAATGAAAAGAAATGTTAAAAAGTATGAAGGCCGCCGCAAGAACGGTAGCGAAATGCCGCAAAATAATTGCGGAAGGTTGCTAAAGTTCATTCCAGCAATCTGGGTGCGGTGCAGCAAATTGCGCCATGATTCAAACGCAAAACGCGATCGCCCTGGGGGAATGAATTATAAAAATCAAGGCATTATTTGGAGCAGCCCTTAATAAATGCCAGTTAAATTCACATCTGGTCTAATTTTTTTTGTTGGAGGAATCCATGAGTATTGTCACGAAATCAATCGTGAATGCCGATGCTGAGGCTCGTTATCTTAGCCCTGGCGAACTGAATAAAATCAAAGATTTTGTCACCAGTGGTGAAGTCCGTCTGCGGATCGCTCAAACCATCACCGAATCCCGCGAACGCATCATCAAACAAGCTGGCGACCAATTATTTCAGAAGCGCCCTGATGTTGTTTCTCCCGGCGGCAACGCTTACGGCGAAGAAATGACCGCAACCTGCCTGCGCGATATGGATTACTACTTGCGTCTGATCACCTACGGAATCGTCGCGGGGGATGTCACCCCCATCGAAGAAATTGGTTTGGTCGGCGTGCGCGAAATGTACAAATCTTTGGGTACTCCGGTTGAAGCCGTGGCTCAAAGCATTCGCGAAATGAAAGATATCGTTTGCAGCATGATGTCTGCTGATGACTCTTCTGAAGCCGGTGCTTACTTCGACTACGTTGTCGGCGCAATGCAATAATTGCCCCGATTCCCCGGAGCTTTAACTTGTCTTTGGGAACTCCCCGAAGTAATTCAACTCCACCCTTTAAGATTCTGTGACTAGGTGAGATAAGGAAACACTAATCATGCAAGACGCAATTACTGCTGTAATCAACTCTGCTGACGTACAAGGCAAATACCTTGATGGTTCAGCAATGGACAAACTGAAAAACTACTTCTCTAGCGGTCAACTGCGCGTTCGTGCCGCTAGTGTCATCAGCGCTAACTCGGCGGGAATCGTCAAAGAAGCAGTGGCTAAATCCCTGCTGTACTCTGACATCACCCGTCCGGGCGGTAATATGTACACCACTCGTCGTTATGCTGCTTGCATCCGCGACTTGGATTACTACCTGCGCTATTCCACCTATGCGATGTTGGCTGGCGATCCTTCCATCCTTGATGAGCGCGTTCTCAACGGTTTGAAAGAAACCTACAACTCCTTGGGTGTACCCATCAACGCCACCGTTCAAGCTATCCAAGCGATGAAAGAAGTCACCGCAAGTTTAGTGGGCCCCGATGCGGGGAAAGAAATGGGCGTTTACTTCGATTACATCTGCTCTGGCTTAAGCTAGACCGATAACAGTTTCGATTTTTGATTGGCTGTTCCATCGGGTCAAGGTTCGAGAAGTCAGCAAGTGAGTGCTAAACGTTATAGGCTTATCTCGCTGGCTCAAGGTAAGTTTCGACGGCTAGTATTGACTCGCATACTTCTCGACCTTCCTTTCTCGTCTGAGGTTTTGGCGGCAAAGCTTGGCTTTCATTTAAGGTTCTTTAAATTTTTTGGGGTTTCAAGCACAATCGCCACAAAACAACGCTTTGTTTGAAATTCTAAGAAAATTCTATCTTTCAAAATTTTTGCGATTGACTCAACTTTAGTTAGGAGACACCGAAAGTATGCGTATGTTTAAAGTGACCGCTTGCGTACCGAGCCAAACTCGGATTAGAACGCAACGGGAATTACAAAATACTTATTTTACCAAGCTCGTTCCCTACGATAACTGGTTTCGCGAGCAACAACGGATCATGAAAATGGGCGGCACAATTGTCAAAGTTGAATTGGCAACCGGGAAACCTGGTGCGAATACAGGGTTACTGTAAGATCGAGTTGACTTATATTTCAGCGAAAAAGAGGTCGGTGACGGCCTCTTTTTTCGATCGGGCCAACCCGATCGAAACTGAAAAAGATACCGAAAGATTTGGCGATCGCGAAAGAAGGTTGGTACGATCGCCGTTAATGTCTGGCCTATGCGGCTACTGATGAGTTATGCGATCGCGCCTCTTTTCCCCGATGCCTGATAGGGCGACAAACATCTCCAAAGTCTCGCTTCTCCTGCCTTATGTGTTTCCCTTCTTCGATCCAGAAGTCAGAAATTGGTCCCTAACGGCCCGTTTGCTGCGCTGGCTAACCTTAGTTTGGCTGTTGGTGGGGTTAGTGGTCTTATTTTCTGCCTCTTACCCCGTAGCAGATGCCGAATATGGAGACGGCTTGTATTACTTCAAACGGCAACTAATTTGGATTTACCTGGGTTTACTCGGATTTAACTTTTGCGCTCGCGTACCGTTACGGTCAGCGTTGAAAATGGCTAGAATTTTCATGCTGATTTGCTTGGGGTTAATCGTAATGACCTTAATTCCCGGTTTGGGTATGACCGTGAATGGGGCAACCCGTTGGGTAGCAATTGGCTCATTTCCCCTTCAGCCTTCAGAATTGATCAAGCCTTTTTTAGTCTTGCAAAGTGCAGTGGTGTTTGGACGATGGTCACAACTGCGAAATCGCGATCGCCTATTGTGGCTTGGTTTATTTGCGATGTTACTCGGCTGTATCTTACTGCAACCCAACCTCAGTACCGCCGCTTTGTGTGGCTTAACGTTGTGGATGATTGCCTTAGCTGCCGGATTGCCGTTACTGCATCTCGGTAGTACCGCCATTGGCGGCTTTCTCCTCGGTACGCTTAGTATTAGTGTGCGGGAATATCAGCAACGACGGGTCATGTCCTTTCTCGATCCTTGGGCAGACCCCATGGGGGACGGCTATCAGTTAATTCAAAGTTTACTGGCTGTCGGCTCAGGAGAAACCTGGGGGGCCGGTTTTGGTTTATCGCAACAAAAACTGTTTTATCTGCCCATTCAATACACAGACTTTATTTTTGCCGTTTTTGCCGAAGAATTTGGTTTTGCCGGGAGTATAGCCTTACTCACCCTGCTGGCGGTTTATGCCACGATCGCGTTAGTGGTTGCCCTCAAATCCATCGACCCAGTGAAAAAGTTAGTGGCGATAGGAGCAATGGTGTTATTAGTCGGACAGTCTTTGATTAATATTGGAGTCGCAACCGCGGCATTACCCACTACAGGTTTACCCTTACCTTTATTTAGCTATGGCGGCAGTTCTGCGATCGCGAGTTTAGTTCTCGCGGGCTTATTAGTTCGCGCCGCCCGGGAAAGCAACGAAGCACCGGTTGTCTCCTTGGGCGATCGCCATCCTCAGACGACATCAGCTACCCGTAACACCCCGAAACATCCCCTCAGACGAGTGAAATAGTATCTATGGCAGCACCAACCCTCTACGAGCAAATTCAACAGTTTTACGACGCATCAAGCTTGCTGTGGGAGCAAATTTGGGGCGAACACATGCACCACGGCTACTACGGCCCCAACGGCACTTACAAACGGGAGCGACGACAAGCCCAAATCGCCCTCATCGAAGAGCTATTAACCTGGGCAGAAGTCGAACACCCCCAAACCATTCTCGATGTCGGTTGTGGTATTGGGGGCAGTACCCTACACCTGGCCGCCAAATATAACGCCCGCGCTACAGGCATTACCCTCAGCCCCGTACAAGCGACCAGAGGGCAAGAACGAGCCGAGATAATGGATTTAGACTTGAGGGTACAGTTTGAGGTGGCCAACGCCCTAGAAATGCCCTTTGACGATGATTCCTTTGACTTGGTGTGGTCTCTTGAAAGTGGCGAACATATGCCGGACAAAGAGAAGTTTATCCGCGAGTGTTATCGCGTTCTCAAGCCGGGTGGTAAACTCATCATTGCCACCTGGTGTCATCGTCCCACCCACTCGGTTGCAGGAGAACTTACCCCTGCCGAACAACAACACCTCGAAGAAATTTATCGGGTGTATTGTTTACCTTATGTTCTTTCTTTGCCTGAATACGAGGCGATCGCGCAAGCCTGTGGCCTCAAAAATCTACGCAGTGCCGATTGGTCTGAAGCGGTTGCGCCCTTTTGGGATATTGTGATCGATTCTGCCCTTAATCCTGAAGCGGTTGTGGGCTTGTTGCGATCGGGTTGGGAAACCATCGAAGCCGCCCTTTCTTTAAATTTAATGAGTCGCGGCTATGAGACGGGTTTGGTTCGTTTTGGTCTTTTGTGCGGCACTAAAACCCCTGAGAGGGAGTAGTTGGCAAGTGACCAGTACATAAGAGGCAGT
>JBKHDX010000009.1:0-38780 GCA_046541115.1 Spirulinaceae cyanobacterium
ACTGATGACTGATGACTGAAAAAGCCTACTGCCCACTGGGATGGATTCCCCGAACAATTAAATCAGCCAAGGCCGGAGTTGCGCCTAGGGCTTGCCCCAAGCTGAATTGAACTTGAGGGAATTTAGACTGTAGCATTTCGACAGTCTGGGCGATCGCGTCTACGATGCCTCCGGTAAAGATAAAGTAGGGCTGAATAGTAATTTGAGTATGGCCGGCGTTGACTAAGGCGGTGACTTGGGCTTCTAAACCGGGTTCAACTGCCCAATAAGCGGCTTGAGCGTTGAGTTTTTGTGCGATCGCCTCGATAGGTTGGTTTGCCCCTTCGCGACGGCTACCGTGGGAAACCAGCAATCGCGCCCCGGCGTTGAGTTGCTCAAATTGTTGTTTTAAGACTGTAATCATCCCTGGATAACTACCGATATAAGGATGCAGATACAATTCCGTGTTGTCGAGGTGGGCTTGGGCGGTTGCGACTTCGGCCGGAATGTCTACGCGAGAATGTACTCCTGGCAACAAAAATAAAGGAACGATGTGAAGCTGCTCTAATTGATATTTTTGAGCTTGTTGGTAAATTTCTTGGTAGAGGGGGGTTGGTGCCAGTTCTAAAGCGGCTGTGGTAACAATGGGAGCGCGATGGGAGCTTGATAAACGCTGACTCACTAAGTCAGCCAAATGAACGGCAGCTTTTTGGGGCCGAGGGTCGCGACTGCCATGAGAGACTAGGAGATATGCAGAAGAATTAACCAAAACAGGCATCAGGAATATTCAGTTAGGCGTTAATCGTTACTTTAGGGTTTTAGAGATTAATGATCGATGAACGCGATCGCGCTGGAGTTGGGACTGTTTACCCCTCGCGATCGCGGTTCTAATGTCGAGCTTATAAAAAAATGCCGAATCAATCTGTTTCTTCTAATACCTGCATGGCATCTCGATAGATTTTTTTCGGTTCATTGTGATGCTGATAATGAGCGCGATCGCCATTACCATTCGCTTGGGCCGTTGCTAATGGGGAAAGTTGGTGTAAATTAATCAACTGCGCTAACGTCGCCTTGAGTTGAGTACGGGACACAATCGCATCCACAAAGCCGTATTTAAGCAAATATTCGGCACTTTGGAAGTCATCCGGTAGCTTTTCCCGTAGGGTTTGTTCGATCACCCGTCGTCCAGCAAAACCAATGGTCGCTTTCGGTTCGGCTAAAATAAAATCTCCGAGCATGGCAAAACTCGCTGTCACCCCTCCCGTCGTCGGATGAGTTAAGACAGGGATGTACAGCAACTTTTCCCGGCGATGATGCTCTAATGCGCCAGAAATCTTTGCCATTTGCATCAAACTCAGCATCCCCTCTTGCATCCGGGCCCCCCCAGAAGCGCAAATAATAACCACAGGTAAGCCTTCCTGGGTGCCGTATTCAATCAGCCGACAGAGTTTTTCCCCGACAACAGATCCCATGCTTCCCCCCATAAAGCGGAAGTCCATAACTCCTAACGCCACAGGTAAGCCATCGAGTAAACCGGTTCCCGTTTGCACCGCATCAGTTAGCCCGGTTTTCTGTTGATAATCGGTTAAACGGTCTTTATACGCCTTACGATCTTTAAATTGTAGGGGATCGAGGGGATGAATTTCTTCATTGAGGGGTTTCCAAGTCTTCCCATCGATAAGTTGACGAATGCGCTCGTCGCTGTCTACCCGCAAATGATGGTTGCACTCGCTGCATACCATTTGATTAGCTTGTAAGTCTTTTGTATAAGCGAGAACCCCACAGGCTTCACATTTTGTCCATAGCCCATCGGCAATTTCTCGTTCTTGTCGTTGTTGGGTCACAGGTTCAGATTTTTGGCGGTTGGCAAACCAATCAAATAAAGACATAAAATTTTCAACTTACCCGTTTGGCGATGATTCGTCAAAACTACGCTCTTGCTCCTCGACGGGACTCAACAGTAAAAGTGCCGTCCAGCGATGTTGAGGAAGCACTTGTAAAGCGGTTTCTCCCGCTAAAAAGCAAGAACTTGCTCCTAACTGTAAAACCCGACTGGGAATGTCGTGACTTTCGAGTAGTTGTTGCATAAATTCGGCTTCCCAAGGATGACTTGTGGTTAAGAGCGTAATCCAAGACATAGGATTTATCTTATCAAAGCGTGGACAGTTATTCAGTCAACAGTTATCAGTCAACAATTATCAGTTTTTTGGGCAGTGGGCTTTTTCAGTTATCAGTCATCGCCTCATCAGTGTTTTGGGCAATCGGCAATCGGCAATCGGGGAAGAGTGGGAGGAAATTACCAATTTAGGGATTCTGATGACAACCAATAACCAATAACCAATAACCAATAACTAAATCGTGGGAAAAAAGGTTTCGAGGTAGGTTGAGAGAATAATCTCACCCCAAAAGAAAGTTATGGCGGTTCCTAGGGCTAAAAAAGGGCCAAAGGGCATGGGATGTTGACGATGATGCCAGCCTAACGCGATCGCGCCCGTGCCGATCAGCGATCCGAGCAAACAAGCGATAAACCCGGCAACTAAGAAGTTTTGCCACCCCAACCAAGCCCCCATCATGGCGGCGAGTTTTGCGTCTCCTGCCCCCATGGCGGTTTTGCCAGCAATAACACTGCCGATCAGCGCGATCGCGTCTAATAACCATATTCCTAACACAGCACCGCTCATACCGGCGATTAAACCCGCGATCGCCCCTTGCCAATTTTGGCTTTCCCCACTCTGCATTCCCATCATAAACAGCAAACCTAAAACAACGCCCGATTGGGTTAAGGCATTGGGTAACGTTAGAGTATCCCAATCAATCAGAGACAATGCCAACAACCAACTCAACAACACCCAAGCCCCTAAAGTCTCCCAACTGAGACCAAAATCTAAAAAGGCGGCGACAAACAGCAATCCGGTAATGGCTTCAACCAGGGGATAACGAGGCGAAATCTTGGCTTGACAATGACGACACCGCCCCCGCAACCACAACCACCCCAACACCGGAACATTCTCCAATTTTCCCAAACGATGCAGACAATGAGGACAGCGAGACGGAGGGTGTAGAATTGACAGATTTTCCGGCAGTCGATACACTACCACATTCAAAAAACTGCCAATGGCTGACCCCAACGCGAAAATAATCGCGTAGGTGACTGCCCAAAATAGGGTATCAATCATCATAGCCCCGGTTTAATATCCTGTAGACTCAATTTGGTGTAACGGCACAAAACATTCCCTAGGGAGTAATACGGGTTTTCCGCCAAAAATCAACTGTCCCCGGTAACTATGGCGATCGATGGCGACTCCAATGGGGCGCTCCGTTCGTTCGGGATGAACCTCGTAATAGGTATTATAAATTTGTCGAGCCGCTTGGATCAGCCTGGGGTCTAACAAGGCACTTAAATCGGTTGGGTTATCTTGATTATGCAATTGGTTTTTGGAAAGGTAAACCACGACGTATTCCCCAAATCAAAGGCTTGCCCTTCAGTTTAAACTGGATTGTGCTTCCGAGTAGATTATTTTGTTGTGGGTTGTTAGTTATTAGTTAATGTTTCCCAGGGAACTCCAAAACTAGATGCCTGAAACTTTGTTTTAATCGAGGTTTGAGCGAAGACTAACTGAGTTTAATCTGTAACGAGACGAGAGTAAATTACGATAACTGTTAATGTTTAATTATTAACGAGCAACGGTTTATGGCACGGGGCGATCAGATTTATGTTTATCGGAAATTTTTAAATTTGGATGGGGTTTACGAACATCACGGCATTGATTGTGGTGATGGCAGTGTGATTCATTATCGCAAACTGGAAACTGCCGAAGTCCAGCGTACTGCTTGGGAAACTTTTACCCAAGGGCATCCGGTTTATTTACGGGAATATCCTCATAGTTTTATTGCGGATGTGGTGGTGAGTCGAGCTGAAAGTCGCTTGGGAGAATGCAAGTATAATTTATTATTTAATAACTGCGAACATTTTGCGACTTGGTGCAAAATTGGCATTAATCAAAGTAATCAAATTATCGACTTTGCCCCGGTATTGCGCCATATTAAAACCGAGCAATGGTACGAACCAATTCAAGAAGCAATTTTAGGGACAGACTCGAAAAATGCTCAGAAAATGTTGGGTCAAGCTTTAGGGGATATTAAGGTAGTTTGGGATGATATTCACCCTCGTTATAAAGCGGCTTTAGCCGAACAAAAAACTTGGCAAAATGTGGCAAAAGAAGCCCTAAAGCGCGATCGCGAGGATTTAGCGAGGGCAGCTTTATTGCGGAAACGAGAGTATCGCCGTCAAGCAGAAGAATTAGAACAGTATTTAGAAAAGTTGGCGATGATGACGGAAAATTTATTGCGAAATCAGCAGAATATAGCCAGCTAATATGAGTATTAAGCCCTTGGGAATAAATCGCGATCGCCAATGACCGAACTTTCAGTAAAATGGCAGACAATAGTTGATTAAAATGAATGAATCGAATGATGTTTAAACCTTGGCGCTTTGGTGCGATTTCATTAATATTAAGTGTTTTACTGGTTTTTACCGTGGGTTTGCCCAAAAGTCACGCCAGCGAGCTAAAATCTCAAGGAATTACGGTGGCGATCGCATCCGAATTAGAGCAACCCGCAGCAGTCCCGATGATGGCGTTATCTTCGGCAAAAGCCATTGTCAAAAGTACCACCGATCCTTCTGAAGTTTTGGGAGAAGCGGTATTTACAGAACTCGAAACGGGTTTAGAAATTGCGGTAATTTTAAATAATGCCCCTGGGGGGACTCACGGTTTTCATATCCATGAAATGGGGAGTTGTGCCGACAATGGCAAAGCCGCGAAAGGGCATTTTAACCCCGATAATGTCAAACATGGTTATCTCCCCACCGATGGGTTTGAGAATGCTCACGCAGGGGATTTAGGCAATATTGAGATTAGCGAAAATGGCGTGGGCATCATGGACTTGACGCTCGAAGGTTTGAGTTTAGAATCAGGAAAGTACGCGATCGCGAATCGTAGTGTTATCCTTCATGCTCAAGCGGACGACTACGGACAACCCACTGGAAATGCGGGCGATCGCGTCGGTTGCGGCGTTATCAACCTGGCTGCAATGTAGTCAAGAATTGCGACCCCCTGGCCCAAAATCTTAAGAATTCAGATAGAATGTTGAGTAACATTACAATCTGCTCTCCAAGGATTGTAAAAATACAGCAGCATTTGTACAACTTACCCTATCGTCAAGGAGGAAGCGTATGACGACTGAAATTCTCACGAAGCCTTCGAGTTCAACTTCGACTGTTCGCAAACCAGCCCCCCGCTATCGGGTATTGCTCCACAACGATGACTTTAATTCCATGGAATATGTCGTCCAAACCCTGATGAAAACCGTCGCGGGTATAACCCAACCCCAAGCCGTCAACATCATGATGGAAGCCCACAATAGCGGCACGGCATTGGTGATTACCTGTGCCTTAGAACACGCAGAATTTTACTGCGAAACCCTGAAAAATCACGGCTTAACCAGTACCATCGAACCGGACGAGTAATTTTTGAATTCCTGGTTATCTAAACTCGGCGCGATCGCGACTTACCCAGTACCTCTGCGACTGGGTATTTTCGTTTTAAGTTTACTCTTACTTTGGGCCCCGATCGCCATTCCCTTGTTACTCATTTTCCAAGGCGATCCCAACGCGACAACCATCGCCACAATGGGGGCATTATTTATCCTATTTCTGGTATTGGTGAATCTCTGGGGGCGATGGGTGTACCACCAACCCCACCTCCTGCGTCGCTACGGCTTGCGCTGGAGTACAGCCAACGGGATCGATCTTCTCACGGGGTTGATGGTGGGGGTGGGGGCGGTGATGGTGTTATTTGCCCTGATGGGGGCGTTGGGCTGGGTGGAATGGCAATGGCGGTCAAATCTACTTCCCATTACCCTAGAAGGCTTAATCAGTGGCTTGGGAGTCGGTTTAGCTGAGGAGTTGGTATTTCGCGGTTGGCTATACGACGAACTCAAGCGGGATTATGCCCCCAAAACGACGTTATGGGTCAATGGGATCGCTTTTGCCATTTTGCACTTTCTCAAGCCCTTGGGGGAGATTATTCGCACATTTCCGCAGTTTCCGGGGTTGGTCTTGTTAGGGTTAACCTTGATTTGGGCCAAGCGATCGCGCCGGGGTCGTTTGGGGATTTGTATCGGCTTACATGGGGGCTTGGTGTGGGGCTACTATATCCTCAATGTCGGTCAAGCGATCGCCCAGGGCGATCGCGTCTCTCCTTGGATTACTGGTGTTGATGGCAATCCGGTAGCGGGGTTGATGGGATTATTTTTTCTAACATTTCTGGTGTTTTGGTATCGCTATCAAGCCCTGTCTCAACGCCGTTGATTCGAGATTAATTGTTTACAGATAAATTCTCTGTGAGAAGATGGTTGAATAACTGAATTTACGAAAACCTTACAAAACAAAGATTAGTTATGGCGCGAATCGAATTTTCTAGAGGGATAGCTGAAGATATTATCCCTGATATCCGTTTGACGCGATCGCGGAGTGGTAATGGCGGTACAGCCGCTTTCCGGTTTGACGATCCCAAAGTCTTAGGAAACGACAGCAGCGAAGATATCACTGGAATGTATCTGGTCGATGAAGAAGGTGAAATCGTCACCCGCGAAGTCAAAGGTGTATTTGTCAACGGCCAAGCCCGGGCCCTTGAAGCGATACTCATTATGAAAAGCGAAGACGAGTGGGAACGCTTTATGCGCTTTATGGCGCGTTATGCCGAAGAACAAGGTCTAGAGTTTGTCAAGTCTTAGGTTCTTGGCGTTAAATTGGCAACTGGGGTGAGTTGAACTTGCTTCAGTTGTTGGTTGTTGGTTGTTGGTTATTGGTTGTTGGTTGTTTTTGTATTAGATGGGAGCGTTGTTCCAAAATTTTATAATTGGTAATTGGTAATTGGTAATTGGTAATTGGTAATTGGTAAATGTCTGACATCACCAAAGAAGTTTTTGCCAAAGAACGCGAGTTTCACGATCGCTGGGCCGCAGCCATCGACCCCGATTGTATTGCAGTGCGAGATTATTTTGAAGTCTGTACCGCCCCAGAAAACCGCTTTATTCGGCAACATTTAGGGGATGTAAAAAATTGTCGTTTGCTCGATCTCGGCTGTGGTGCGGGGGAAAACAGCGTTTATTTTGCCTTACAGGGAGCGCAATGTGTCGCGGCGGATTATTCCCTGAAAATGGTGGAAGTGGCTCAATCTTTGGCAGCAAAAAATAATGTTGAAATCGCAGGCTATACTGCGAATGCTATGGCGTTAGATTTTGCAGACAATAGTTTTGATATTGTCTATGCAGCTAATTTATTACATCATCTTCCCGATCCCAAAATCGCGTTACAGGAGATGCACCGCGTCGTAAAACCGGGGGGAAAGGTGTGTTTTTGGGATCCGTTAATTCACAATCCGGTTATTAATATTTATCGCTATATTGCCAGTAGTGTTCGCACTGATGACGAACAACCTCTAGAAATTGAAATTGTATCGTTTGCTGAAAATTTATTTACTGATGTTACTTGGGATACTTTTTGGTTGGCAACTTTGTGGATATTTCTTCAGTTTTATTTTTTAGAAAGGGTGAATCCTAATCAAGAGCGATATTGGAAGAAAATTATCCTCGAACATAATCGCTTGCGATCGCGATATGATTTGTTGGAAAGGTGCGATCGCGTCCTCAAAAAAATTCCCGGTATGAAACGCTGGAGTTGGAATTTAGCGGTTGTTGCCACGAAGTAGAAATCACACAGCGACGACTCATTGGCCGATGGAGTAAGATAATTTGAAACCGTCGCAAAAATTTCGTCAATTAATATTACTATAAAACGAAACAATCAAATAAAGTCGCGATCGCCCTATCCTGAAAATTACCCTTCATCCTAGTATAACGGATCGTTGCGGTGGGTTATCAAAAAATCGCGATCGCCCCGACATCATAAGACTTTGATTTTTTGGGTAAAAAACTATATTTTGCCAAAATATCAGTTAAGATTGAGCAAACTTTAAATTGAGGTTTTAGCAGTATGCGCTCTTTATTAATTTATCCCTTGTTTCCTCAGAGTTTTTGGTCTTTTGAAAAAACCTTAGAGTTGATTGGCCGTAAAGCCATGCTTCCCCCCCTCAGTTTGATTACCGTCGCTGCAATCCTACCTCAAACTTGGGAATTTCGCTTAGTTGACCGCAATATAGAATCAATTTCAGAAGCAGATTGGGACTGGGCTGAAATTGTAATTCTCTCAGGAATGATTGTCCAGAAAGAGGATTTACTCGCTCAAATTAAAGAAGCTAAAAAACGCGATAAAAAAGTTGCAGTTGGCGGCCCTTATGCTACTGCTTTACATCACGAAGTCCAAGCCGCAGGTGCAGATTATCTGGTCTTGGATGAAGGAGAAATCACCTTACCTTTATTGGTCGAAGCTTTAGAAAAAGGTGAAGCAAAGGGTACTTTTCGTGCGACAGAAAAACCCGATGTCTCCCACACACCAATTCCGCGTTATGATTTATTAAAACTGGATGCTTACTCGGAAATGTCCGTTCAGTTTTCGCGAGGCTGTCCGTTTCAATGTGAATTTTGCGATATTATTGTCCTCTATGGTCGCAAGCCCCGTACCAAAACCCCAGAACAATTAATTGCCGAATTAGAAACCCTTTATAACCTCGGTTGGCGACGCAGTATTTTCCTAGTTGATGATAACTTTATCGGCAACAAACGCAACGTTAAACTATTACTAAAAGCTTTAGTTCCTTGGATGGAAGAAAAAGGCTATCCCTTCCCCTTTAGTACCGAAGCTTCCGTCGATTTAGCCAACGATCAAGAATTAATGGACTTGATGGTTGCCGCCAATTTTGGGGCAGTCTTCTTGGGGTTAGAAACACCGGACGAAGACAGTTTAACCGTTACGAAAAAATACCAAAATACCCGCGATCCCTTAAGCGATTCTGTGCATAAAATTATTAGTTCGGGATTGCGGGTGATGGCTGGGTTTATTATTGGGTTTGATGGAGAAAAACCCGGTGCGGGCGATCGCATTGTGCAGTTTGTCGAAAAAACCACCATTCCCACGGCTATTTATAGTATGCTACAAGCCCTTCCCGATACCGCATTATGGCATCGTTTAGAAAAAGAAGGTCGCTTGCGCGGACAAAGTGCAAATATCAACCAAACCACTTTAATGAACTTTGTCCCTACTCGTCCTCTCGAACAAATTGCGCGGGAATATTTGGATGGTTTTTGGCAACTTTACGATCCCCAAAAATTCCTCGATCGCACTTATCGCCATTACCGCATTTTAGGAGAAGCCTATCGCAATAAACCCCGCAAAAAACGCGCCCCAAAACCCTTTGAGTGGGGGAATATTAAAGCGTTTTTAGTAATCTGCTGGCGACAAGGAATACTGCGTGAAACTCGCGTTTCTTTCTGGAAATATCTCTGGAATATGTATCGCTACAATCGCGGCGGGATTGGGAGTTATTTAGGAGTCTGCGCCCAAATCGAGCATTTCTTAGAGTATCGCGAAGTGGTGAAAACAGAAATCGAGCAGCAACTTGCTGAGTTTTTAGCAGCAAAAGCCGAGCAAGAAAAAGAGGAGTTAGTTGTTAGTCGTTAGTCCTTGGTCATTCGTTATTTGTAGCGTAGGGTGGGCATTGCCCACCATTTTTATTGACAAGACTGTTAAAAACCTGATTTTATCGTAGGTTGGGTAGAACAAAACGTTCCCATAATTATGCCAATAACCAATAACAAAAAGCCAGTTATTAGGTGTAGAGTGGGCAATGCCCACCATTTTTATTTCTGATAAACTCAAACTTCCATTTTTCTTCATAAAACAACAGAAAACCAGTAAACTATCGGAAATACGTTCCCGTGATTATGCTGATAACTGATAACTGATGACTGAAACGACCTCTCATTGGCAGGGTAGTCTTGATTTGGCCTTTCGTCCCCAGGGCGATCGCACTCAACCCTATCGCACTTATGCCAAAGCCCCCCTCAAAATTCAGCGTCCTTTTTATCCCGAAAATCCGGCAATTTGTCACAGCGTTAGCCTGCATACCGCCGGGGGAATGGTGGGGGGCGATCGCCTCTCCCAAAATATTACCCTCGATCCCGAGAGTCGCGCCCTGGTGACCACCGCCGCCGCCACCAAAGTGTATCGCAGTAACGGTTTAGAAGCCGAACAAAAGATTAAAATGACTTTGGGCGATCGCGCTATTTTAGAGTGGCTACCCCAAGAAACCATTGTTTTCAATAACGCTCAATATCGCCAGCAAACCCGCATCGATCTCGCACCCACAGCTAGTTTAATCGCTTGGGATATCCTGCGCTTGGGACGGAGTGCGAGGGGTGAAACCTTTATCGGGGGGTCATTGTGGCAAAATCTCGAAGTCTGGCAAAACGAGGAACCTTTGTGGATCGATCGCCTCTGGTTGCCCGGAAATGAGCGTATATGGCACAGCGAGAACGGTTTAGCCGGAAACCCCGCGATCGCGACTTTGATCTGTTTTAGCCCCCGAATTGTGCCGGAAATCATTGCTCAATTGCGCCAATGCACCCCTTCAGAAGCGGCCAAAGTGGGCATTACTCAAACCCAAGGCGGTGGGCTACTTTGTCGTTATCGCGGTCAATCTACCGCCGCGGCCCGACAGTGGTTGATTCGGGTTTGGGGGGTTTTGCGGGAGTCGTTGTGGCAAACGGCGGTTTGTATTCCTCGCGTGTGGCAGTTTCAAAGCCTTCAGGAGTAACGTTTTTCCATCGAACCAACGTTCCCCGTTTTTGTCAGTCCACCATTTGAAACATGACGCGATCGCGCTGTTTAAAATCATAAACCTCGCGATCGACTTCGTTAGTATTGCTCAACTCTAGGTTATAAAAATCGACGACAGGGGCATCAAAATACGGCCCCGCGTGCCAAGTTCCCTTATGCAGCTTGATAAAACAATCCCCTGGAATGCGAAACGCCCGTAAAGCCTCTAAATCCACCTCAGAGGCTTCACCAAGGGGCGCAACCGCCAAAAACCACTCTTGACCCCCTAATGCGCCTAAACACTGGGTACACTGCTGATGACGGGCAATATCCGCGAATTGTCGCCCGCGATCGCGCAGTCGCATAATATAAAATCTCGGTGTGCCTTGACTCAAATCCAGTTGGGCATCTTTTTGGTCAAAAGGCTTGCCGTCTTCATCGGGGGTAATCAGTTGACCGTAAGCAGCAAAGGCTTCTGGGGTAATGTTTTCGAGGGGGAGTGATTTGAGGGTGATGGTTTCAGTCATTGCTGTTGATGAGTGAGATGTGCTACTTCTCTATAGGGTACGTCGTTGGTCGGTACGATCAAAAGCTACTGCCTTGACACAATTTAAAATTTAAATAGCGGGTTACGGCGGATAGCTAGATTGCTGTCATAGCGTAGCTTGTAGCCGCCTAACCCACCCTACGAAAATGCAACATTTTAGCTGTATCACGCCACTCAAGGGTTTACTACGAACGGTATGATAGAAAGCTACAAAGACAAGCCTTAACGGGCTGACAATAAAGAATTTTTTGAGCGTTATTTTAGGAGTAAATCGCAGTTTATGGTTCGCGAGTACCGTATTACCCTTCTTCCCGGTGATGGCATTGGCCCCGAAATTATGGCTGTCACGGTGCAAGTCCTCAAAGCGATCGCTCCGATTCACGATCTCCAGTTTCACTTTAGCGAAGTTCTTATTGGTGGTGCGGCGATTGATGCTACGGGCAATCCCCTTCCCCCGGAAACTTTAGAAGATTGTCGTCAAAGTGATGCGGTGTTGTTGGCGGCCATTGGGGGTTATAAATGGGATAACTTGCCGCGATCGCAACGACCAGAAACGGGATTATTGGGTTTGCGATCGGGTTTGGAGTTATTTGCTAATCTGCGTCCGGCGACGATTTTACCGCAACTGATTGACGCTTCGAGCCTTAAAAAAGAGGTGGTCGAAGGGGTGGATATTATGGTGGTGCGAGAATTAACCGGAGGGGTGTATTTTGGCGAACCCAAGGGGATTTTCGAGACAGAAACCGGGGAAAAACGGGGAGTCAATACAATGGCATATCGCGATAGCGAAATCGATCGCATTGCCAAAGTCGGTTTTGAGATTGCTCGCAAACGGGGTAAAAAACTCTGTTCGGTAGATAAAGCGAATGTGTTGGATGTGTCGCAGTTGTGGCGCGATCGCGTGACCCAAATGAGTGCAGAATATAGCGATGTGGAATTGTCTCATCTGTATGTAGACAATGCCGCGATGCAACTGGTTCGCGCTCCCAAACAATTTGATACGATGCTGACAGGGAACTTGTTTGGCGATATTCTTTCTGACGCTGCCGCCATGCTGACGGGTAGTATTGGTATGTTACCCTCTGCGAGTTTGGGGGCAGACAAACCCGGCGTATTTGAACCCGTCCACGGATCAGCCCCCGATATTGCCGGACAAGACAAAGCCAACCCCCTCGCTCAAGTCCTCAGTGCGGCGATGATGTTACGCTATGGCTTAGATGAGCCTGAAGCCGCGACTCAGCTTGAAAAGGCGGTAATGGCGGTTCTCGACCAAGGCTACCGCACCGGAGATATTATGTCACCGAACATGAAGGCAGTCGGCTGTCAGGAAATGGGTGAGGTGTTGTTAAAGGCTTTGGGATAAAGCCCCTTGACACACCTGAAGAAGGCGTTGTGTGACTTCTTCAATGGTTAAGTTATCCGTCACCACTTCGATCGCGTCGGGGGCTTTACGCAAAGGCGCGATCGCGCGGGTACTATCGCTATAATCCCGTTGTTGGATATCTTGCTCTAGTTCGGCTAAATCGATGTCGGTTTCTCCTTGAGCATGTAAATCAGACAAGCGACGACGCGCTCGTTCGCTCACTGAAGCGGTTAAATAGATTTTGCATTCGGCATCAGGAAAAACAGCCGTACCAATATCGCGTCCTTCGGCGACAATACCGCCTTTTTCGCCCCAACGCTGCTGTTGCCTGACTAAAACGCGCCGTACTGCGGCCAAACGGGCGATCGCGGATACATTCGCCGTAACTTCACTAGAGCGAATCGCCTCGGTGACATCGTGGTTATTAATGTAAACGCGGATTTCGGCAGGGGTGGGACGAAATTCGATGCGAGCCGATTCCACTAACTCGGCAATCCCAGCTTCATCATCGAGGGGAATTTCAGTTTGCATCACTAACCAAGTGATGGCGCGGTACATGGCTCCGGTATCGAGAAAAGTCAGGTTGAGGGCTTGGGCCACGCGACGAGTCACGGTGGATTTTCCCGCCCCTGCGGGGCCGTCAATGGCGATAATCGGTTGCCGTTGGCGTAAAATGACGTTATCAATCAGGCGAGTTTTGCCCACAAAAGCTGCGATCGCGAGGAGTCCCGCCGTTTCGATGCGATTGAGGGGTTCGAGGGTATCGGGATCGACCAGTTCGAGGTATTGGACAGAGACTTCGGGAATTTTAGCCAGTTCCGTTTGCGCGATCTTTATGAGGGTTTCACGGGATCGCTCCCCTTGTAAAAATGCCGCTTTTGCCCCTTGTAAACTGCGAGATAACACCACCGCTTGTTCTTGTTCTGTCGGCGTTAAATACTGATTGCGGGAACTCAAGGCTAATCCTGACGCTTCTCGCACAATCGGACAACTGCGAATCTCCACCGGCAGATTCAAGTCTTTGACTAAACGGCGAATAATGGCTAACTGTTGCGCGTCTTTTTGCCCAAAGTAAGCCCGCGTCGGTTGCACAATATTCAGTAACTTGGTGACAATAGTCGCTACCCCTTCAAAATGCCCTTTACGAAATGCCCCACACAACCCCGTCATCATCATTTTCGGGGGAATGACTAAAGTTGTCTCCGGATTCACCGTCGGAGCATAAGGATCTATCCCCATTTCGGGGGGACTTGGGGCAAAAATGACTTTGACTCCCAAATTCGCACAAAGTTGATAATCTCGGTCTAAATCGCGGGGATAGCGGTCTAAATCTTCGTGGGGGCCAAATTGCAAGGGATTGACAAAGATACTCACCACAACAGCATCATTTTCCGCGATCGCCCGTTCGATTAAACTTTGATGACCGCGATGCAACGCACCCATCGTCGGGACAAGACCAATAGTTTGACCTGCACCCATTTCATTTAATGCGGCACGCAAGCCCGCGATGGTTTTTAAGAATCGCACCGAAACCCCCTTATTCTTTAATACAGTTAGCACTGAACAATCCACCCAAGGCTACAATCCCTCGAAGTGAAGGAGATTGAACGGTCATCAACCTTGAGCATTTCGATCTTGATTTCGGTTGCTTGCGCTTCCGATGACTAGAGATCGGCCCTTATTTTATCGAAATGTAGAGAGTGGCATTGAACAAGTTAGTTATTTGTCCTTAGTCATTAGTGACAAGTTAAAGTTTTGTCCCCATTGTCAAGTTAAGACATTGCGTAGGGTGGGCATCGCCCACCATCTCTAGCTTCAAGCCCCAGCGTAGGGTGGGCATCGCCCACCATCTCTAGCTTCAAGCCCCAGCGTAGGGTGGGCATCGCCCACCATCTCTAGCTTCAAGCCCCAGCATTATGTCTCACGCCCCAATCATAGCCCTATAACTATTATCGTTCTAGGATTTCCAGTTGCACCGGGGCGACACCAGAGCGCATCATGCCAATTTTGCGGGCGGCGGCGGCGGATAAGTCAATCACTCGTCCCCCCGAAAAGGGGCCGCGATCGTTAATGCGAACGATAATCGATTGACCGTTGTTGAGATTAGTTACTCGTACCTTAGTGCCGAAGGGTAATGTCCGGTGAGCAGCAGTCATAGCGTTTTGATTAAAGCGTTCGCCACTGGCACTGCGACGACCGTGAAAACCCGGCCCGTACCAAGAAGCGATTCCGCGTTGTTGACCGATGACTGTTTGAGTTTGAACCACAGGGGCAGTATTAAACTCAGGACGCACGGCAATTTGGCTGCTGTCAAGGGGCTGTGCTGCACCGAGTAAGCGGCGCAAGCGGTTGGTGGCTTGTAAGGCATCGTGGGTGAGGTCGCGGGTGGTGTCGGGTAAGATGGTGCGATTGTCGATGGTGACTAGGGGTTCGTCCCCGACGCGGATCAGATAGGCGTTGAGGTCTTCGTTCCAACCGACGGTGATGGTGTTGGCATCGAGGTTTTGTTGGGTGAGATAATTCAAACGGGCGGCGACGTTGGTGGCTCGCCATACGGGGTCATAGTTGGGGTTATTGCTTTGATTCGTTTCTTCGGAGGCAGGATTCGCACTCAAATCAACGGGTTTGTCTTGGGGCGGTGGTGCGATGAAACCGCTACTTTTGGAGCGAGCGATGGGGGTTTCAGGATTAATGAAGGTCAGTACTGGAATACCGCGAACGTATAGGGTGACGGCGGGTTCTTCTCCCCAAAGGTGGGAGTAAATTTGGGCAACTAAATTCTGGGTTTGGGCAAATTCTGGGGAACCGGTGGTTTCTGGGTCGAGGTTGGGAGCGGTGGCATCGCTAATTAAAGCGCGATCGCCTTGGGTCAGTTCTTGATTTTGGGTCCCTTGCTGTGCGATCGCGCTTGGTGCAAGTCCTAGACAGAGGGGTAGGGTTGCTGCTGTCGCGATCGCGGAAATGGTAAGGCGACTCAAACGTTTCTGATTCATTATGGTTATTGAGAAACTCCAAGAACGAAATCGAGTTGGCTTATCAGCCATAGGCTTATGCGAACTCGATACGAGTTTGCCGTAATAATCTGAACTGAAACAGAGTAACATAAACTTTTGCGAAGGGGATCGTTTTTTTTGCTTTTTTTGCGGTAATTTGATGAATCCTTGCCCTTAGGCTAATCAGCCAAAGTCTCATGCTGAGTTCGTCTGAGCCGAGATAATTTTAATTTTTCTTTACTTTTTTTTAGAAAAATTTAATATTTCACCGCTCTGGGTTAGGAGTCAGAATCCGGTTTCGCATACCACAAATATCAATTTTTGTCATCACCTAAGTATTAATTTTTTTTATGGATTATCGCGACGCAGGGGTAGATATTGCGGCGGGCCAAGCTTTTGTCAACCAAATCCGCCAAAGCGTTCAAAGTACCTACCGTCCCGAAGTTTTGGGCGGTTTGGGAGGGTTTGGGGGTTGTTTCCAACTGCCAAGCGGTTACCAAGAACCGGTTTTAGTTTCTGGAACCGATGGAGTCGGCACAAAACTGAAAATTGCCCATGCCCTTGGTCGTCACAACAGTATCGGCATTGACTTGGTGGCTATGTGTGTCAACGATATTCTCACTTGTGGGGCAGAACCGTTGTTTTTCCTCGATTACTTGGCCACCGGGAAACTCGAACCCGAACAACTCGCTGACGTTGTAACAGGAGTCGCGGCAGGTTGTCAGCAAAGTAACTGCGCGCTTTTGGGGGGCGAAACGGCGGAAATGCCGGGGTTTTACGGCGCAGGGGAATATGATGTGGCCGGGTTTTGTGTGGGGATTGTCGAAAAACAAAAAATGCTGGATGGTTCCCAAGTGCAAGTGGGGGATGTGGTGATTGGGTTAGCCAGTCAGGGGGTTCACAGTAATGGCTACAGTTTGGTGCGGAAAATTGTGGAAACTCAGGGGTTAAGCTGGCAAGATTGCCCCCCGATTTTTGAGGGAATGTCTTTAGGGGAAGTCTTGTTAACGCCGACGCGGATTTATGTACAGCCGATTTTAGGGGCGTTGCAGTCGGGGCTTGAAATTCACGGTATGGCCCATATTACCGGGGGCGGTTTGCCGGAAAATTTACCCCGTTGTTTAAATCAAAATCAGTCGATTCAGATCGATCGCGACAGTTGGAATATTCCGCCGGTGTTTGAGTGGTTGTCTCAAACGGGGGATGTGGCTGCGGCTGATATGTTCTCGACTTTTAACATGGGGATTGGTTTTGCGGTTCTTGTGCCGCCTGATGAGGTAGAAAAGGCTTTAAAATGGTTTCAAAGCCAAAATATCGATGCTTTTACGATCGGTGAAGCGATCGCGGGGGATGGTCATTTAGTGGGATTATTGGATTAATTTTGGCTTATAAGGGATTATTTTTGGCAGGTAGTGCCTTTTTGGTGGTGGGTGGTGTCGTGGCGTTTTACTTAGGCCGCGTCACCACTTTAGAATGCGATCGCGTCCGAGATCGTTGTGAAATCCGCCGTCAATCTTGGCTGAACTCTAATAATCAAACCTTTGCTGCGACCGAATTGCAAGAAGCGGCTGTCATCGAACAACCCAGCGAAATTCCGGGCGATCGCTTGGAGCGTTCTAACACGATGTATCGGGTGGTTTTGGTGGTGGATAATACCGAGATGCCCTTTACCCCTTACTATAGTGGCGATCGCCCACCGAAAGTCGCGATCGCCACTGAGATTAATGCTTTTATTCTCGATCCGGGTCGTTTCAGCCTCGAAGTGCAACAAGACGACCGCCTCAATTCTTACATTGCTGGCAGTATTTGTGCCTTTATCGGACTGCTGATTATCGCTTCGAGTTTGCGAGATTAGAATGAAGGCGGCACCCAGATTCGAACTGGGGATAAGGATTTTGCAGACCCCTGCCTTACCACTTGGCTATGCCGCCGTACTTGCACAGATACTCACTATATCAAAAGGGCGATCGCTTCGGCAAGGGGGCGAGGGTTATTTGTCATTGGTTATTGGTTATTGGTTATTGGTTGTTGGTTGTTGGTTGTTGGTTATTAGTCATTGGTCATTTGTACCACCACTCACTTGCTCCAACCAGCGCTCCAAATCCGCTTCGCTCTCGAAATCTAGCAACGCTTCCCCCAAAGCCAAAATTTGCTCGAAAGACAGGGTTTCGATACGGGAGCGTTGAGTATCGCTAATTTCACCAATGCGCCGTTGTAGTAGTCTCAAAATTAGTTGTTTCGTTCGTTCTCGCTCTTGTTCTCGTCCTTCACGAAGAATGCGTTGATAAACCACGGATTCGCGCATGATATCCTCCCGAAAATAGGCTCTGATGAGATTGTCTGAAAACTTGATCCCTGCTAACAATTGTACGCAGGCCGAGACGTTACGTTTGAGCGCGGGGGTGTCGATTTCATCCACTTTGTCCGCTACTTCTTGTAGCAAGGATTCAGGGGTTTCGCTTTGGGCTAAAACCGCGAGGGGATACAAACCCGGATTATCGAGAAAAAGAGAGCGATCGCACTCCCACAACCGAATGACGCGGTAACGGTGAAATGTATTGGTAGCGCGAAATTCTGTTTCAAAAACGGCGGCGGCGTTGGTGGGTTTGAGGAAAACGATCGCTTGCTCAATTTCGCAGTTGTAGAGGCGATACAGTCGCACCCAGTAATCGAGCATTCGCAATGGTAAGGGGGGTTGAGATTGCGGTAGAGTTTGAAATTCGAGATGTAAGACGCGATCGCCCACTTGCAGAAAAAATAAGCCATCAGCCCGAATGGGTTCAACGCTCAACTCAGTAGGTAATAGTTCAACGGGAGTGGCTTCTGTTGCGAGTAACCAACGGGTGAAGGCTTCGGGGAAAGTCTCGAGTAAATATTTGAGGGTGCTGTCGTAGCTCATAAAATGTATAGTCATTCCAATTAAGTTCCGTCCATTCAAGCTTAATTTTCCGAGTCCGTGAAAGTGGACTTTGCCCTTGTTAGCCCCAGATTTTAATCGGCGGGCGAGCTGCTGGTTTTTATTTAGATTGACTATAATTATCGAAACTCTGGAGACTTTAACTTGTACAATAAAACTGTACAATACCTATTCACCTCATGTTGAGCCGAGAAACCACCTATTCCAACGCCAGAGCCAACCTTGCCACCATTCTTGACCAAGTATGCGACGACAGCACCATTACCATCATCAAGCGACGGAACGGCAAAAACGTTGCTCTCATTGCTGAAGATGAACTTACCAGCCTTCTCGAAAGCGTTTACCTGCTCAAATCCCCCGAAAATGCTAAACGCCTCTTTCGTGCCTTAGAGTGGGCAGAATCTGAAGCTGGAACCGCCCAAACCCTCAATGAACTGAAAGAGGAATTAGGAATTGAGTCCTAAGAAGAAAAAAGGGGATACGCAACCTTCTCAACCTTCCCATTATGCCCCTGTTTTCAGTCCTGAGTTCAAAGAGGATTTAGGCTGGTGGTATCGCCAAGACCCCAAGAAAGCGAATAAGATACTCGATCTCGTTGCCGATGTGTTAGATGGGGACCCTTTCACTGGACTCGGCAAACCCGAACTTCTCAAATACATTGCCTCGGATACTTGGTCGCGACGGATTGATTTAGAACATCGTCTGGTTTACAAAGTAACAAATCAGCAGGTGTATTTTTTGCAAGCCCGGTATCATTATCAAGCCGATTGAATGTAACTATTTGTTGTGGTTGGCCCGATCGATCGCGATCGCGGGGTCGGGACTAAGATACTCTAGATCGAGTGACTATATTTTTAGGGCGAGTAAGTACCAACTCGCTGCTCAAATCTTAAATAGACTGTTATGACATCAACTGTTTCTAATCCCGCTCGTACTGTGCGTATTGCGTCCCGCAAAAGTGAACTAGCTTTAGTGCAAACTCATTGGGTGCGCGATCGCTTGCAACAGCATTTTCCCGATCGCCAGTTTGAAGTGGAAACCATGAGTACCCAAGGGGATAATATTCTCGATGTCGCCCTTTCTAAAATTGGCGATAAGGGCTTATTTACCAAAGAACTCGAAGTCGGAATGCTCAACAATATCGCCGACTTTGCCGTTCACTCCCTCAAAGATTTACCGACGAATTTGCCTGAAGGTTTGATGTTAGGCTGCGTCACCGAACGCGTCGATCCCGCCGATGCCTTAGTCGTTGGTGAAAAGTTCAAAGAACATCAAATCGACACATTACCGGAAGGGACTGTCATTGGTACATCTTCCCTGCGGCGTTTGGCGCAACTGCGCTATCACTTCCCCCATCTGGAATTTAAAGACATTCGCGGCAACCTCAACACCCGTTTAGCCAAGCTGGATGCGGGGGATTACGACGCGATTATCCTCGCCGTCGCGGGGCTGCAACGGTTGGGAATGGGCGATCGCATTCACCAAGTCATCCCGCCTGAAATCTCCCTTCACGCCGTCGGACAAGGAGCATTAGGCATTGAATGCCGCGAAGGGGATGAAGATATCCTGGCATTACTCAAAGCCATCGAACACCAACCCACTTATCAACGCACCCTCGCCGAACGGGCTTTCTTGAGGGAACTCGAAGGGGGTTGTCAAGTACCTATCGGTGTGAACACCAGCATCGACGGGGAAACCCTGACTTTAACCGGAATGGTGGCCAGTTTAGACGGCAAAACTTTAATCAAAGATACCGTCACAGGCAGCAGCAACGACCCAGAAAAGCTCGGTCTCGATTTGGCTGAAAACCTGAAACAAAAAGGAGCAAAAGCGATTTTAGACGAGATTTTCGCCCAAATTAATCGTTAATCGCATCTTTAAGGAAATGTTCGTGCCACAAGTGACGGGTACGTCTGTTGTTGGTTGTTGGTTGTTGGTTCCCAAGCTTTGAGTTTCTTTTAGGGCGGTGAGTATGTCAAACTGCTTTACAACCCGACGAACCAAAATTACCAAAACAGACGAGCATGACGCGAATATTATTTGTTGCTGCTGAAGCCGCACCTTTAGCCAAAGTTGGAGGAATGGGCGATGTGGTGGGGTCTTTACCCCAAGTCTTACGCAAAATGGGCCATGATGTCCGCATTTTTATGCCCTATTACGGCTTTCTTCCTGACAAAATGGATGTTCCCAAAGAGCCGATTTGGTGGGGAGATGCCATGTTTGAGCATTTTGCCGTGTATGAAACCGTTTTACCCGGAACCGATGTTCCCCTGTACTTATTCGGCCATTTAGCCTTTTCTGGACGGTCTATTTACGGTGGAGATGATGAAGATTGGCGCTTTACCTTGTTTGCGAATGGGGCGGCGGAATTTGTTTGGAATTGCTGGAAACCAGAGATTGTCCACTGTCACGACTGGCATACCGGCATGATTCCCGTCTGGATGCACCAATCTCCTGATATTGCCACGATTTTCACCATTCATAACCTCGCTTATCAAGGGCCCTGGCGTTGGCGATTACAGCAAATGACTTGGTGTCCTTGGTATATGCAGGGTCACAATACTATGGCTGCGGCGGTACAGTTTGCCAATTTGGTGAATACCGTTTCTCCGACTTATGCTCAACAAATTCAAACCGCCGATTATGGGGAAACCTTAGAAGGACTCCTGTCTTTTATTAGTAGTAAATTGCGGGGTATTGTTAACGGCATTGATGTCGAAAGTTATAACCCCGCAACGGATAAATATTTGGAGCAAAACTTTACGACGGATACCCTGGAAAAGCGAGATAAAAATAAAATTGCACTCCAAGAAGAAGTGGGTTTAGAAGTTAATAAAGGCGCAATGTTAATGGGGATTGTGACGCGATTGGTCGAGCAAAAAGGCATTGATTTGTTATTACAAACCATTGACCGCTTTTTGTCCTATACTGATTCCCAGATTATCATTTTGGGGACGGGCGATCGCTACTACGAAACCCAACTTTGGCAAATGGCTTCCCGCTATTCGGGACGCATGGCGGTACAACTGTTGTACAGCGATGCTTTATCCCGTCGTGTTTACGCCGGTTGTGACACATTCCTGATGCCTTCTCGGTTTGAACCTTGCGGCATTAGCCAAATGTTAGCCATGCGTTACGGTTGCGTTCCCATTGTCCGCCGTACTGGGGGTTTAGTAGATACCGTTTCCTATTATGACCCAGAAGCCAATACCGGAACGGGCTACTGTTTCGACCGCTACGAACCCATTGACTTCTATACTTGTATGGTGAAAGCCATCGAAGGTTTCCGCTTCAAAGCGCAATGGCGGGAGTTACAAAAGCGGGGAATGCAAAAAGATTTCAGTTGGCAAAAATCCGCCCGCGAATACGTCAAAATGTATCGTCAAGTCATGGGTTTACCCCCAGAAGAAGATACCCCCCAAGGGAGTCAATCGACCGCTTCAGTGAGTTAAACTTTTAAAACCCCGGTATTTTAAAATACCGGGGTTTTGCCTTTTATTTCTGTTTAATTTGCTCTTGGAAACAAACGTTCTAAACTTTCTTTTAAATTGCGATGGGGGTAAATATCTGCCTTTTGATCCCACATATAATCTAAAGTTTTCTCATAACTCCAATTAGCGTTTTTATAATAACAATACGCTACACTCATCGAACCACTACGACCAATTCCAGCCCGACAATTAATTAACACCTTTCTACCCGCTTTAAGTTGCAAATTAAGCCAATCAATAGACTCCTGAATCGCCTCATCAGGGATAATATTTACCGCCCCATCTAACAACCGAATATGTTTATAACTAATATTTGATTCTGGCGTAAAGGATAGAGGAAATTCTGCCGCCAAATTCAAAACCGCATCAAATCCTAAACTTTCCGCCTGGGATGCTGCAATAAAATTACCCACATACACCCCCGGCAAAAACTCGACGTAACTCGCCCCCTGCGTCCAGCCCATCGCATCCGAAGGCGGCTCAACCCTCAAATTACCATTTTCTTGGAAACTACCCGCCCACAGCCAATTTTGCGGATTTTCTTTTAAACCGACGCGATAAGTAAACTGAAAATCCCCGGTACTCGTTGGCAAAATTGAATGAGTAAATTGATAAAGATTGGGAGCAATTTCAGCTTCATATTTTAAATCAATTCCAACCCAATCCCCCTCACTATTGCGTTTATTAATAACATTTGTCCACAGTTGCACAATTAAAGCATCTGGCGGTTGTTTGCTACTGAGTTGGACTGTTACGCCAAAGCCCTCTAGCATATATAAAACAACCTGAGAATGTAGCCCTGGTTGTACCGTTTTGATTTGAGCAAAAACCATAATCAGTTATCAGCAGTTAAGGAGAACGTTTTTCCAAAATATGATTGGTTATTAGTGAATTGTGACAAGTTAACCTTATTGAAGCTTTGTCAATTTCCCCTGTAGAAGCGGGGAAACCTCGCCCCATTTAACGTTAATACTTTGTCAATTTCGGGTGCGACAACGGTACTAATCGTAACTTCCCCTGGTTAAAATTGGGTGAGGAAACCTCACCCCTACACGGGTTGAGGACTCTTTTATTTTCTAGTCCGCGAAGGCGGACTTTGCCGTGTTAGCAGGAGGATTTTAATCCGTGGGCGGGTTAATGGGATAGACTGGGTTGGAAATCAAAACCCCGGTTTTTTCAAAAAACCGGGGTTTTTGACCTGTACTGAAATAAAAACTATTCCCCAGTTACAGACAAATTATCAACCCAAACGCGAGGGGAAACCCCACCGGGTGTTAACTCCAGTTCTTTTTCTACATAAATAATCGACTTCAGCAAGTCCAAATAATCCCCTGCAATCGTGGCTGAGTCAATACTCACTTTCTCGCCTTTATTAACTAACCAACCATCAAAGGGCAAAGAAAAAGAGCCTTGCAGCGAATTGACCCCCGCATGAAGCGCACTCAAATCATCAATTAAAATGACGTTTTCGGCCTCATCTAGGGAGTATTCCTGTTCGGCAGGTTTACCGGGAAAAACATGGAAGAAATGAGGGCTAATGCTTACTTTTGAGCCAATATTCGCATGGCCTGTGGGTTCGGTATTCATGCGTTTTGCTGTTCCCGCGCTGTGAAGGAAATTGCTTAAAACGCCTTCTGTAATCAAGGGAATACGACGGGTGGGTGTACCTTCTCCATCGAAGGTTTCACCGCCAACATTTTGCGGGTGTAGTGCATCGTCGCAAACTGAAAGTAAGGGAGAGGCGATTTCTGTTCCCAGGGATTCCGGTGTTGATAAACTTTGTTTGTCGAGGATACTTTGGGCGTTGAATAAGTTAGAAAATGCGCCGAGTAAACTCAAGAAAGCTTCAGCCGAGAAAACAGCCCGATATTTGCCGGATTTGATTTTTTGGTAATTGAGGTGACTAACGGTTTTTTCACCCGCTTCTTGGATGCAGTCGGCAATGTCGAGGGTGTCTAAGCTTTCGCTAACCTTGTAACTACCTGCACTGCGGGGCTTTTTGCCTTCTTGCTCGGTTTTGCTGTACAAATAGACGCTGGCATAAGAGCAAGCTTCGTGACGCATTGCGCCGTCGCTGTTGAGATAAAAGCGGTCAATATCCCGTTGTGATAATCCATTATACGGAACCGAGGCGATCGCGGGGTGGGCATTCAGTAACTCTCTTTCAGCTACCACCAACTTATCAATCAAATCGGAAACGGGCGCTTGTTCGGCAGTCGTCCAAGGTACTTTGGCCGTTTCTGCGGTCGCATGAGGGCTAAAATCAGGGATATTCTCTTTCGCACCAAAATAACTGGCTTCGTGCGCCGTTTTCAGGGCTAATTCAATGCCTTGGGGATTAATATCGGTCGTCGTCGTGACCCCCATCATGTCTTTTTCATTCCACACCCGTACAATCACACTCGAACGGTTGGAAGCTTTGACTTGCTTGGGTTCCCCGGTATCCACTTCGACGCTCGTCGAATCCACGGCTGAACCATAAATATCGTATTTTTTAATGCCGATTTCTTTGGCAATATCGCCAGCGTAACTTGCGAGGTCTTTAACTTGAACCATTTTCTATGAATGATGAATGCAGCAATTATGAATGATGAAAAGTTGTAGCTGTAGCTGTAGGGTGGGCATTGCCCACCATTTCTAGCAATGATGAAAAGTTGTAGCTGTAGGGTGGGCATTGCCCACCATTTCTAGCTTTGAGCCTTATCCCTTTTCGACTCAATCCGACTATCACAACCGATTGATTCATCCAGTCTGCGAAAGCGGACTTTGTAACATTAGCCGGAGGATTTTAATCCGCGGGCGGTTTAGAGGAATAGACTATACCCTCGTTACCTAATTCGGTTACACCTTCTGAACCAAGCCTAGAAACAAAACCAGAACATGAGGCTTTCCGGTTGAGCTATGGTGGGCGATGCCCACCCTACACAACTAAGCCACTGATGACTGATAACTGTTAACTGATGACTGAACTTAGCGGCCACCGACGGTAATCGAATCAACCTTGAGATGCGGTTGGCCGACAGTAACGTAAATGCTGCCACTCACCGAACCACAAAAACCCGGGGCTAATCCTAAATCATTTGAACACATGGAAATTTTATTCATAATTTCCTTGGCTTCTCCGATAAGGATTGCGCCTTTGAGGGGTTTGGTGATTTTGCCGTTTTCAATGAGATAAGCCTCGTCTACGCCAAAGTTAAACTCACCCGTGGGGCCAACGCTACCGCCGCCCATTTTCTTGCAGTAAATCCCTTTCTCCACCGAAGCGAATAAGTCCTCAACGCTGTAGTCTCCCGGTGCGATGTAGGTATTCCGCATCCGCGAAGCTGCCGCATAAGCATAACTCTGACGGCGACCGCTGCCGGTGCGGGGGTGTCCGGTACGCACTGACCCGGTGCGGTCGGAAATGAAGTTTTTGAGGATGCCGTTTTCAATCAGGAGGGTGCGTTGGGTGGGCATTCCTTCGTCGTCCATATCCACGCTACCAAAAGCGTCTTCGCTGCGTCCCTCATCCCAAGCGGTGAGGTTTTCGTGAGCGATTTTTTCGCCTTTTTTGTCGATGAAGGGGGTGGTTTGACGCTCGATTTGGGTGGTTTCGAGGAGGTGTCCGCAGGCTTCGTGGAAAATTACGCCGCCGAAATGGTTGGCCATGATAATGGGATAAGTTCCCGACTCGACGTAATCGGCATACAGCATGACTCCGGCACTTTCTGCCACTTCTGCGGCAACGGTTTCATAGTCCCAATTCCGCAAGAAATCCGGGTCGCTGGTGTTGCCGTCCCGCTTGCCGATGGAACTGCGATGCTGACCATCCGCACATAATAGGTTATACCCGACGGATTGGGTTAAGCGGATATCTCTGGCAAATGTACCGTCACTGGCGGCTACAAGGACTTCTTGCCAATCGCGGAAGTAAGCGGCTCGTCGCGATTGGACGTGAGAGGCTTTTTGGTTGAGTTTGCCGTTGGCTGCGAGCAATACGTCGCTCATTTCCTGCATATTGCTACATTCTGCCAACCAGCCTTCTTTAGCTTTAACGGTGGCATAATCTCGCAACAATTCCAGATAGATTTCAGGAATGTGATTATTAGGACTGGGTAAGTTTAAACCGAGAATGGATAAACCTTTTTCGAGGGCGGCTTTTAGACCATTAAAGGTGAGGTCGTTGGTGCTGACGTAACAATCGGCTTTGCCCCGAAACACGCGCACTCCTGCCCCGGTGGATAGTCTGGGTGAGATGCTGGTAATGGCATCTTCTTCGGCTAAACAGCTAATGTAGTTGGTTCTTTCGAGGAAAAATTCGACAAAATCGGCTCCTGCGGCTCGTCCTAAGCCGAGGAGGGTAGATAAGGGCGCTTCCCAGGTAATATCGAAGCGTTCGGGCGTGGCGGTGTATTGTAATGTGGGTAGTTCTTTGGTTAAAAGTAGCGTGCTTGGAGGCATAGAGTTTTGGTGAACTAGCAGTTATTATGACTGGATTGAAACAACCCGTTGGCTTTCAGTCTAGCAAAATCGCTTGAGGTGGGGATTTATTGGGGAGGAGTTTCAATGTTTTGGCAGGTTTTGTGCTGTGGTGGGGTATTGAGCATCTGCTATGATTGCCTCGTTTTGGATACTGGGAGGATTTACAGATTGAAAGCTAGACCGTTTTTGAAATGGGCAGGGGGTAAGGGACAGTTATTACCGCAAATTGAAGGGTATTTACCTCAAGCTTTGAAAGCGGGAAAAATTAAACGCTATGTCGAGCCATTTATCGGCAGTGGTGCGCTGTTTTTTTATGTGGCGCAACGGTATGTAATCGATGAGTTTGTGATTGCGGATATTAACCCGGAGTTGGTGATGGTGTATCGGGTGATTCAGCAAGATGTGGCTGCTTTGATGGCGTTGTTGGAGGAGATACAACGTTATTATTGGGGATTGTCGGATACGGCGAGAAAGGAATATTTTTATGAGACGCGATCGCGCTTCAACATTCAACGTCATACAATAGATTCTAATCACTATTCTCCGGCCTGGATTGACCGCACCGCCCAGCTTATCTTTCTCAACCGTACTTGTTTTAATGGTTTGTTTCGGGTGAATCGTAAGGGGGAGTTTAATGTACCGATGGGACGGTATAAAAATCCCCGTATTTGCGACGCGGAAAATCTCAAGGCAGTTTCGAGTTTACTTCAACAAACTCAAATATTGCAGGGAGATTTTGAGGTTTGTAAAACGGTAGTTGATAAGGAAACTTTTGTATATTTTGACCCGCCCTATCGTCCTGTAAGCGAGACGGCAAATTTTACAAGTTATGCGCGTCAGGGATTTGGTGATAACGAGCAGTTGCGGTTACGGGATTTTTTCCAATTCCTGGATAAAAAGGGCGCTAAGTTGATGTTGAGTAATTCGGATTCTGAGTTTTTTGATACGGCTTATGAGGATTATGTCGTGAGTCGGATTGATGCCAAGCGCAATATTAATAGTAATAAGTCAAAGCGGGGTAAAGTTAAAGAGGTTTTGATTCGGAATTATGATTAATTATGGATTTCGTAGGATGCGTTATTAACGCATCCTACAGACTATGTGGTTATAGTTAAAGTTAAAACCCCGGTTTTTTCAAAAAACCGGGGTTTTAAAACGCTGGGTTATGCTGCTTTTAAATAACCCGCTTTGATACAAGTTTCAAGAATTTCTTGGACGGCTGACCATAGGGGCGGCGCACCTTCTTGAATGGGGGCGACACGCTGAAGGACTTGACTGCGTTGAATGCCGTGTTTGACCCAAGTGCCACCTTGGGTTTGTTGGTTGAGAAAGAGGGGTTGTAAACGGTCTAATGCGGCGGCATATTTGGCGGTGGGAGTGGCAGTTTCTTCAAATTCTAGCCACAGTTGTAAAAGGGGTTTACTTTGGTCGTCGGGAAGGAGTCCAAAAAGGCGAGAGGCGGCTTGCATTTCTCTTTCGTGTTTGCCTTGATTGGCGTTTTCGTCGTAACAAAAAACGTCGCCTGCGTCGATTTCTACAATGTCGTGAATCAGTAACATTTGGATAGCGCGAAGGAGGTCGGTTTCGGGGGCCGCATATTCGGCAAAAGTGATGGCCATCATGGCAATATGCCAAGAATGTTCGGCGGTATTTTCTTGTCGGGAATTATCGGCAATTTTGTTTTGACGTAAGATGTTTTTGAGTTTATCTATTTCGAGGATAAAGTTAATTTGTTGGCTGAGTCTGTTGTCCATTGGGTTTAGGGATTGGCGTTGATTTAATTGTAGGGGAAGGAGGGTTTCAAAATGTGGGTTTCGAGGTTGAGAGGGAAAACTTATCCGCGTTTGCGTTTGGATATTAGCCCAGGGGATTTGTTGGCTGGATTGGGCTTTTGTGGGTCATTCTGCAACCGAGAAAGGGAGGTGGAGGCAATTCAGGGGTTTTGGGGGGAGGAGGTGTTGGTGGCGCTGTCGGTGCGGACGGGCTTTGATTTGTTGCTGCAAGCCCTACCGCTTCCCCCAGAGTCGCAGGTGTTGATGAGTGGGGTCAATATTGAGAATATGTTTGCAATTGTGGCGGCACATCATTTGATTCCGGTAGGAGTTGATGTAGATTTTGAGACGTTATCACCGGATTTACAAGATTTTGAGGCGAAAGTTAACGATAAAACTTGCTTGTGCGTTATTGCTCATTTATTCGGCTCGATTGTCCCTTTAGAGCCTTATGCTGCTATTTGTCAGCAACGGGGGATAATGTTGGTGGAAGATTGCGCTCAAGGGTTTGCGGGAGGGGGGTATGTGGGGCATTCTGAGGCTGATGTGAGTTTGTTTAGTTTTGGCCCGATTAAGTCTGCGACGGCGTTAGGTGGGGCTGTGGTGCGGGTGCGGGATGAGAGTTTGAGGGGGAAAATGGCGGCAATTGAGACGAAATATGACTCTAAAACTCGGTTTTGGTATAGTAAGCGTTTGCTGAAGTATTTGGGCTTACAGTTTTTGTCGCAACCGTGGTTTTACGATAAGTTACTGTTTATTTTAAAGCAGATGGGAGTCGATCGCGATCGCGCCATTGCTTCTTTAGCCCGTGGCTTTTCATCGGGGGATTTGCTACCCAAGCTGCGCTATCGTCCGCCTACGCCGATGATAGCTTTATTGCGTCGTCGCTTGCAATCGGGATGGGATGGCAAGATACGAACAGAAACGGCTCAAAAATTTTTAAATTGCTTAGATTCGGCGGTTATGATTCCGGGTAAAGCTGCGAAAAATCATTCTTTTTGGTTGGTGGCGATCGCGACTCATAATCCTGCTACTTTAATGGTAAGGTTGCGGGAAAATGGGTTTGATGCCACTCAAGGCGCAACTTCTTTACGAGCAATGGCGGATTGTCCGGTTGCAAAACATATTTTAGAGCAGATTCTTTATCTTCCTGTATCGCCATTCATGCCAGAGTCGGAGTTGTTGCGTTTGGCAGCATTAATTAATGATATCAAATCCGTTTAGTTCGTGAAGCTTCAGAACCCCGGTTTCTGGCTTCAAATTTCAATTTTACTGTGTAAGCAAATAAGAAACCGGGGTTCTATACGTTTTAAAAAACTGGAGTCAAAGTATGAGCGAAGACGCAATAAATTACGAGCAATATGTCGAGCAGATGGCAAAGTTAATTGATTTACCGATTCCCGATGAATGTCTGCCAGGGGTAATTGAAAATCTCGAACGCATGGCGATGATTGCTCAAAAAGTTACAGAATTTTCCCTGGATGAAACGATAGAACCTGCACCCAAGTTTGAGCCATGAATATATAGTAATTCTAAATAAAACCGACAGCCCGCCCGCAGATTAAAATCTGGGGCTAATGAGAGCAAAGTCCACTTTCACGGACTCATAGAGTCAAGCATAAATGTACGGAAATGAATTGGAATGAATATCAATTATAAAACAATGGATGCGGTTGCGATCGCGTCTTTAATCCGCAAAAAAGAAATTAACGCCAAAACCGTTGTTACCCAATGCTTAGATGATATTAATGCTCGCAATCTAGATTTAAATTGCTTTACAACAATTACTGCCGAAACTGCCTTACAACAAGCCAATCACATTGACGAAATAATCGCCAAAGGAGAAAACCCCGGTGTATTTGCAGGCGTTCCTTTTGCGGTGAAAAACCTTTATGATATTGCCGGAGTAACCACCATAGCAGGCTCAATGATTAGCGCCGAAAATCTCCCTGCAACCGCCGATGCAACCGCCATCCAAAAGTTAAAAGAAGCAGGGGCAATTCTGGTAGGGGCGCTGAATATGGACGAATACGCTTACGGTTTTGTAACGGAAAATTCCCATTACGGCGCAACACCTAACCCCCACGATACCACGCGGGTTGCTGGCGGTTCTTCTGGGGGTTCGGCGGCGGCGGTAGCGGCGGGTTTAGTTCCCCTCAGCCTCGGTTCTGATACAAATGGCTCGATTCGAGTTCCGGCGGCGTTGTGTGGCGTATTCGGGCTAAAACCGACTTATGGGCGGATTTCCAGGGCGGGGGTGTACCTCTTTTCATCCAGTTTAGACCATGCGGGGCCGTTTGCGCGATCGCTCCGAGATATTGCTACAATTTTTGATATTTTGCAGGGACTTGACAAACGCGATTCCGTATGCAGTTCTCGCCCGGTTGAACTTTGCGTCCCCCAACTGGAAAAAGGGTTAGAAGGATTGCGAATTGCAGTAGCAGGAGATTACTTTTCTCAAGGAGGGGAAGAAGAAGTATTTACCGCCGTTCAAAAAGTAGCTGAAGCGCTGAATGTTAGTCAAGAAATTGCCATTCCAGAAGCAGCAAGAGCGAGGGCTGCGGCTTATTTAATTACGGCTTCAGAGGGGGCAAATTTACACTTAGAAAGTTTGCGATCGCGCCCTTTTGATTTCGATCCTGCCACACGCGATCGCTTTTTAGCCGGGGCATTTATTCCGGCTTCTTGGTATATTCAAGCCCAACGGTTTCGGCAATGGTATCGCAATTGCGTCCGCGAAGTTTTCCAAGAAGTTGATATTATTCTTGCTCCAACTACTCCTTGTGTTGCCCCAAAGTTAGGACAACAAACCATGGTAATTGAGGGTCAAGAAATTTTAGTTCGTCCCAATTTGGGTTTATATACGCAACCCCTTTCTTTTATTGGTTTACCTGTGCTTTCAGTTCCGATTAAACTGCCCAATTCTTTACCTTTGGGAGTCCAAATTATTGCCGCCCCTTACAACGAAGCCTTAATTTTACGAGTGGCAAAAGTGTTAGAAGAAAGGGGTGCGATCGCGTGTTTTTAAGGGTATTTAACATCTAGAACCCCGGTTTCTTATTTGCTAACCCGATAGACTTGAAATTGAAATCTAGAAACCGGGGTTCTCAATTCTCACAGTTTAAAAACTTATTATGTCAACCCCAACCCAAGAACAAAAATATTATAGTTTAGAGGAATATTTCGAGTTAGAAATTAATGCACAAACTCGCCATGAATACCTTGATGGAGCAATTATTCCCATGACGGGGGGAACGCCAGAACATAACGAAATTGCTAGTATTTTGAATGCTATATTAAGATTAGGTTTAAAAGGGCAATCCTACAGTATTTTTATTGCCGATCAACGGCTGTGGATTCCTGAAACTCGGATGCACGCTTATCCTGATGTAATGGTCGCTTCTCGTCCGTTACAGCGTCAATCTGGGCGGAATGATACAATTACAAATCCCGTTTTAGTGGCTGAAGTTTTATCTAATTCTACTAAAGCTTTCGATCGCGGCGATAAGTTTGCAGCTTATCGAACTGTACCGACGTTACGAGAGTATTTATTAATAGACCAATATCGCTTACACCTAGAACAGTTTACCAAAACGGCAAGCAATCAATGGCTGTTTACCGAATATGATAATCCAGAAGATTCGATCTCTTTGGTGTCAGTTTCGTTAGAGTTTAATTTACAAGATTTGTATGAAGGATTGGGGATTGCAGAATAAGATTAAATCCGTTTAATTAGTGAACCCTTAAAACCCCGGTTTCAGTGGTCAAATTTTAACTTGACTGTGTAAGCAGGGAAGAAACCAGGGTTCTGATATACCCCAGAATTTTAAATGTAATACATGAGATTAGGATTTCCCTTCTCATCTCGCTTTTTAACCAAATCTTGCAAACTATAACTCGCTAAAACCTCATTCGCGGCTTGACGGGCTTCTTCCCAAATCTCTTGAATCGCAGCGCATTCGGCTGTTTTCGGGTCGCTGCATTGCTCGCTGGCTGAGTTTTCAACCCCTTCGATACAACCGACAATTTCAAGTAAGGTAATGTTGTGGGGTTCGCGGGCTAAAAGATAACCCCCTTTCGGCCCCCGTTGGCTTTTCACTAAACCACAGCGCCGTAAAGACGCGAGGAGTTGTTCGAGATAGCGTTCGGGAATGTTTTGACGGGCTGCGATTTGTTTAATTTGAAGCGGTTCGTTACTAGCATAAGTGAGGGTTAGCTCAATTAAAGCTAAAAGGACATATTCGCTTTTACAGGAAAGTTCCACTGTTATTTTTTATCTTAAGATCGCGGCAAAAATAGCGCAATATTACAAAAAATAGAGGGATGAGTGCTACCGTTGGTTTTTCTTTTTGAGAGAAAATAGGTAGCAATCATCTCAGTATTTTAGAAAATCGCTTTTTGAGTTTAACCGACGGCGGCAGTTGCAGGTTGAGCTAATGTGCCAATTTCGACAGGTTTTTCAGTTTCTACCAAAATGCAGAGGCGATCGCGCTCGTCATTTTCCACCCGCGATAGGTTAACATTTTGATCGGGATAAAGTTCTTGCAACGCCGCTTCAAGTTCGGGTTTCACCGCAGCAAAAGCTTCATCAGTATTCGGTGCAAGCAAGCGGTCATTAGACATCCAGTAGAATTTACCGCCGTTTAACTTCACACTACCTTCTAAACGCTGGTCTGCTTCCAATAGCTTCCCAAAGGTCGCCGTTGCTCTTGCTACATCAACGATACGTTCTTTTAAACTATTCCCTTGTCCTCGTTTTCGTTGAGCATACAAACCCAATTCCCCCTCGGCGCGATCGAGGGCATAATTAATTTCGTGGGTAATCAACATAATACCCGGCCCTTCAGGAACATGGCGATAATCGGCTACATCCAGCAACACTCCCGGTAAACTCTGCAAGCGAATCCACTCTTGAAAGATATTAATAAAAATCGATTCTTGGGGGTCGATTTGAGTTTCGGGACGGGCTAAAAATTTGAGGCAAAAACGTTCTAATTCCACTCTATTTGTCCTTTATCGTTTGTCATTTGTCCTTAGTGGGTAAATTAACCCTTTTAAGTAGGGTGGGCAATGCCCACCATTCACTGCTCATGAGGCAAAATCAATCAAATTGCAGTGAAATACAAACTTTTCCTTTCTCAATCGCCATTAAAGAAGATAATTTAGGCGATTTTGCCGCTATTTTAGATTGGGTGGGCATCGCCCACCATTCACCGCTTCTGAGACAAAATCGCTCAAATTGCCGTGAAAGATTGACTCTGCCTTCTCAATTGCCATCAAAGAAGGTTTTTTGAGCAATTTTGACGTAATTTTAGAGGTGGTGGGCATTGCCCACCCTACTACTCCTCTTTCTCCATCGCAATCCCAGAAAGTTATTCAAAAGATGGCGTTAAGATTTGGGATTTGGTGGGCATTGCCCACCCTACACAATTCAAATCAAATCCCAATTATTTGCTAGTCCGCGAAGGCGGACTTTGTCTCGTTAGCCCCGGATTTTAATCCGTGGGCGAGTTATGAGATAAACGGCACATTTCAACCGAATTGGGTCTTAATTACCGAGTACCTAAACGCGGATTTGGCGTTGGGTGAGCCAGTTTTTGAAGGAATTGGGGTCGGTAATACCCGATTGCATCATCCGCGCATTGCATTCGTGGGCCGCTTCGATGAATAAGCGGGATTCTTCGATTAACTGCATGGCCAAGTCCTTGGTCATGGGTTCGGTGCGACGTTCGTAAGCGTTAAATAAATAACTGGCAAACTTCCCTTTGGCAAAGGGGTCAAAGAATAACTCGGTTTCGTAGAAATAACGGCGGAACTCGTTAACCACGATTGCGGGTTCGTCAGCAATGTCGATGTTTTGGATTTTCAACAAAGCTCGTGCTGAGGACAGCATCGCTTCGAGGGCTTTTTTCCCAGCTTCTTCGATATTGCTGTTTTCGTTCCCCACTTCCAATAACAGGGTTGCGTCGAAGTGTAAACTTTCTGCCGATGCCATATCAAAGTCGGTCAGAGTGACGACTTCCCCAGCACATTCACCCACACCGATATCACCGAGGGTAAATTCGCGAGAATCCGACCAATCGGAGTAGAAGGAACGGTCTTCTTCGTAAGTGGGAATTTCAGTGAAGGGCTTAACCCGTTGTTTGATTTCTTTTTTACCGACGCGGTTGACAAATTCGTGGAATTTTTCGTGGGGATTGCGATCGCGCAAATACATATCCACTAAAAATTCTACAACTTCAGGGATGCGCTTCGACGGTAACACGCCCAAAGACTGCCCGTAATTCGCCGCATTATTGCTCCACTGACCGCCTAAAATGAGGTGGAAGTGGGGAACGCGACGACGCTGTATCAAGCGACTCGAACCGTAAAACCCAATTTCAGCCACCGTATGTTGCGAACAAGAGTTAAAGCAACCGCTCACTTTGATGCGGATATCCCGCACCGCTTCATCGTATTGCAAACCCTTGAGAGTGAGACGGTGACGCAATTCCCCGGCTAAACCGCGAGAACTGGCAATCCCTAACTTACAGGTATCTGTACCGGGACAAGCGGTAATATCAACAATAGATTGTGCGCCAGCCGCGTGCAGATTAATCTCTTTCAACGCCAGATAAAGCGCCGGTAAATCCGCTTCGTGAATCCAGCGAATCATCACGTTTTGCTCAACCGTGGTGCGAATGGTGTCGTTGGTAAACTTCCGTACCACATCCGCGAGACGGCGGGTTTGTTGGGCGGTTAAATCCCCTAACGGTAAGGCAATGGTGACGCAGACAAAACCTTCTTGCCGTTGTTGGTAAATATTGGTCGCTTTCCACTTCTCGAAATCAGCTTGAGCGTCTCCCAAGTCGATATTTTGACCTTGTGAGGCGGGTTCGGCTAAACCTGCTTCTTCATATTTGGGGATATCCCGTAACCATTGCGTCCATTCCGGGTCATTTTCAAGTTGCGCCCGTTCTTCTTTCACCAAGCGGCGGAATTCATCAATTCCCAACTTGGCAACCAGGAATTTAATCCGGGCTTTGTTGCGGTTTTTCTTCTCACCCAAGCGCGCATACACCCGCGCAATGGCTTGAGAGAGGGGTAACAGTTCTTCGGGAAGCACAAACTCATCAAAGAGTTTTGCCAGGTGCGGAACAGCCCCTAAACCGCCACCCACATACATTTCAAAGCCTTTCTCCTCTTTACCATCGACGACGCGGGTTTTGGCAATGAGTCCTAAGTCGTGCATGAAGGTCAAGCCGCAGGGATGCTGCTGACAACCGGAGAAGGCAATTTTGAATTTCCGACCAAAATCTTGGACATCCCGGTGTCCGAGGAAGTATTGGGCGGTTTCGCTGGCGTATCCGGTTACGTCGAAGGCTTCATCGCGGCAGACTCCCGCAATGGGACAAGCGGTGACGTTGCGGACGGAGTTACCGCAAGCTTCGCGGGTGGTGATTCCCACAGCAGCCAAGCGGCGGTGCATATCCGGGGTGTCTTCAACGGAGATGAAGTGGAGTTGGATGTCCTGACGGGTGGTGATGTGGACGATGCAATCGGAATATTCTTCGGCCACATCAGCCAGGACTTCCATTTGTTCGGCGGTCATGCCACCATAGGGAAGCTTGATGCGCTGCATCCCTGGGGCTTCCCATTTGGTTTCGGGGCCTTTGGTGAGTTCTTTGTGAGGGAACTCGATTTCCTGGGATTTTTCGCCATCGTAACGATAGCCATTATCGTAACGCTGACCATAAGCCCCCCGACGCAAGCGCAATTCAGCAAATACTTTTTCGTCGAGTTTCCCTTGACAGCGCAATTCCATTTGGCTTTCAAAGGTATCGATTTCTTCTGCCATATTAGGCGGAATGCGATCGCCCAGGGCTTCTTTCCAAGTTTTAGGGTTTTGAGTAGTCACAGTTCGATTTACCTAGGTTCTATTTTAAGATCGGCGAGTTGCTTTAACTCACATTCAGACAGTGATTGCAACAATAAAGAACATTCTTTTTATGTATTATCAAGGATATTCTTGACTTTGCCAATCGGATTTTAGGATTATTTACGATTCGGCAGAATCAGGGGTTCTAATTAACGCGACTTCGATACGTTCTTCTGCGGGTTGAGAGAATTCGATGCGAACACCGGGGCCAAAATATTTTTCCATTTTTTCCCGCTTATCCTTCCAGGTTTCGAGGGGGACATATTCGGACTCAAATTCGAGAATGAGGGTATAAGCCCCGTCGGTACTGGTTTCTCGGATGGCTTCGAGGAGGGGGCGTTCTTCGTCACTGGGGCTTAAGCCCAGTTTATCGAGGGATTCGTCGAGGTGGGCTTCTTGGCCATAACGGTAGCGGGTGACATCTTTGCGAATCTTGGTTTGAGCGACACTTGCTTGTTCTTCCCGTAAGGCTAGAATGTCGGGAGGGGTGGGTTTACTAAACGGAACTGGGAGCAATTCTGAAGCTTTGAGGGCAAATCCGCCTAAGAGTAAAGGAATGCCGTAGAAAAAACCTACAAGGTTTAAAGTAGCATAATCGAGGGCATAAGCCGTAAATCCGGTAACCGTAAGCAGCCCTCCAATAATTAGGGCAAGTTTGGCAAGAGGAAGTTGACGCAGCATGATTTAGTAATATCGAAAAGAATAAGTTGTAGCGCGATCGCGACTGATTCTTACGTTAAGATTGTTTAAGCTAAAAAAGCAAGCGCAAGGCAAAGAGGATTTTTTTCAATGATGGATGCAGCAACGATTCGCACCAAAGTCTTAGAACTCGAAGAACAACGGGCTTATTTACTCACCCTACTCGAACGGACTGATATTGGCACTTTACGCCTTGATGTGAATCAAGCCTTAGAGGAATTAGACGAGCTACTCGAAGAATACAATCAAACCTTCCCCACTGCACCGATTGGTGAAACGTTTTAGTTATTGGTTGTTGGTTATTGGTTGTTGGTTGTTGCCCAAAAAACTGATGACTGATAACTGAAGAAGATGCTGTAGAATAGGACGGTTGTATTCGGCAGCACTCATACTAATCCTTGCCATGATCGAACGCTATACTCTGCCCGAAATGGGTCAACTCTGGACTGATGAATTTAAATTGCAAACCTGGCTACAAGTGGAAATCGCCGTTTGCGAAGCTCAAGCAGAGTTGGGCTATATCCCTCAAGAAGCGGTTGAGGAGATTAAAGCCAAGGCGAATTTCGATGTGGCTAGGGTATTAGAAATTGAAGCGGAAGTGCGTCACGATGTGATTGCCTTTCTGACCAACGTGAACGAATACGTCGGGGATGCAGGGCGTTATATTCACCTCGGTTTAACCAGTTCTGACGTTCTCGACACCGGGTTAGCGTTGCAAATGCTGGCCAGTCTGAACTTAATTTTAGAGAAAGTCGAGGAACTGACCCAAGCGATTCGTTACCAAGCCCAACAACACCGTTATACCGTAATGGTGGGGCGATCGCATGGGATTCATGCCGAACCGATTACCTTTGGCTTTAAACTCGCCGGTTGGTTAGCAGAAGTATGCCGCAATCGCGATCGCCTTGTCAACCTCCGTTCCGAAATCGCTGTGGGTAAAATTTCCGGGGCCGTGGGAACTTATGCTAATGTAGACCCTAGAATTGAGGCGATCGCCTGTCAAAAACTCGGCCTCGAACCCGACACCGCTTCAACTCAAGTTATATCACGCGATCGTCACGCTCAGTTTATCCAACAACTCGCCCTTCTTGCCGCCTCCATCGAACGCTTTGCCGTCGAAATCCGCAACCTGCAACGCACCGATGTTTTAGAAGTCGAAGAATTTTTCGCCAAAGGGCAAAAAGGCTCATCGGCGATGCCCCACAAGCGTAACCCCATCCGTTCGGAACGTCTCACCGGAATGGCGCGGATTGTGCGCGGAAACGCCGTTGCAGCCCTCGAAAACGTCGCCTTGTGGCACGAACGAGACATTTCCCACAGTTCCGTCGAACGGGTGATTATGCCCGATAGTTGCATTATTACCCACTTCATGCTGCGGGACATCACCGGGCTAGTCAAAAACCTGCTGGTGTACCCCGAAAACATGAAACGCAACATGAACGTCTACGGCGGCGTTATTTTCAGCCAACGGGTACTCCTCACCCTCGTTGAAAAAGGCATGAATCGCGAAGACGCTTACTCAACCGTCCAAAAATGCGCCCACACCGCTTGGAACACCCCCGACGGCGATTTTCATAAATTGATTCAAGAAGATGCCACGGTGAACAAATATCTGTCGTCTGAGGAGATTTCAGACTGCTTCAATCCTGAGCATCACCTTAAGAATTTAGATGAAGTGTACCAGCGTTTGGGCATTTAGCTTAATTCCATTAGGATATTGCGTAGGGTGGGCATTGCCAGCCCTGTCAAGGTGGCCTACGAATCTATTGGATTTCAGGCGTTTGACTCATACATCAAAATTAATTTCCCGGATGTCTACGGTCAAGACCATTTGAGATGAGCTTACCCTGCCTTACTTAC
>JBKHDX010000010.1:0-38304 GCA_046541115.1 Spirulinaceae cyanobacterium
TTTAGCACAAAGCCGTCCTATAAGGACGGGGCTAATAACCCATGATTTTTGGTAAAAATTTAAGATTTTGTTTAGATTTATGTGTAGATTTATAACAAAGAGCATTGAGGAATATCTAGACCAGCCATGCACCACTATCAACACTGCTACGTCGCCGTAGGGGATACCTATCCCGTTGAAGTTTTTTTAACCAAAAGTGCAGCAATGGTGTTTGTTGAGGATTGGAACAGTCGCAACCCCAATCGACCAATACGTTGTTATCGCTGTCCTTTGAATAAACAAGCAATCGAAAACGAGAACCCTGAAACAAGCAATACGTTGGTTTATTCTTAAGCTCAATCTCAGGGAGTCCTCGAAGGACGGTAAACCCAACCTCAAGACTTTTAGGATCGTTCCTGTGTTGTGTCATCATAAAAAAGTTAAGCGACCTAAAATAGATGGCATTCGCTCACAAACCATCGAAGCCAGAATGAGTAGTAATAATAACGATTGGATTCAACAACTATTAGTAGTTGGCATTGGTACAACATCTTTAGTTGCTGAAAAAATAAGAGAAGCCAGCGATCGCCTCGTGCGAGAAGGTAAAATCGAACCCGACCAAGCCCGCATGATGGTAGACGATCTGATGACGCGGCTGAAGTCCGAACAAGGCAACTTTGAAGAAAATATGGAACGCCAGATGCGTAATATTTTGGGCGACTTGGGCGTTCCCCGTCAATCAGAAATGGATGAGTTGCGCGGACGCATAGACCGTTTAGAACGCCAAGTGCGGGATTTAGAAAATAAACTCTGGCGTTAACTCAAGCAGCCAGTCAAGAGGGATTTATTGATGCGAGAAATTTTTATTAGTTTTGGTGTTGTCGCCGTTTGTGGTTTGATTTTAGTGGTGGGTTTGTTGTTTGGGACGGGTCGCCAAAGTAATGAAGCGATCGCGGCCAACCCCAGCCCATCCCAAATTACTCAATCCCCCAAACTCGGTCAACCCCAAGCGACAATGCAAGTCGCAAGTGCTAACTCAACAGAAAATAATATGGAAGATGTCGTAACCACAGACTCAGGGCTGCAATACGTTGATATTGTCGAAGGAGTCGGTGCAACCCCCAATAAAGGCGATACCGTTGTCGTGCATTACACGGGGACACTCGAAAATGGCGATAAGTTTGATAGTTCTCGCGATCGCGGCCAGCCTTTTTCCTTTAAAGTGGGTGTCGGTCAGGTGATTAAAGGTTGGGATGAAGGCGTAGGATCGATGAAAGTTGGCGGTCGCCGCAAACTGATTATCCCCTCCGATTTAGGTTATGGTGCTAGGGGGGCAGGCGGTGTCATTCCCCCGAATGCGACTTTGATTTTTGATGTGGAATTGCTGCGGATTGCTTAGTTTAGGCAGTAGGGTGGGTTAGGCGGCTAAAACCTATGCTGTGACTGCAATCTAGCTATCCGCCGTAACCCACTATTTTAGAGTTGTCGCGATTTTCCGCAAATCAATGAATCTCGGTTTCCCCTCAGAAGCCGAGATTTCGAGTTTTAACTTAAAGTAGGCGAAATTCCCCTTCCTCAGAACAGGTGGGGGATGAAAGCCTACAAAGCGTGTTATGTGTTATGCTGGTGTTACCACTAAATAGTTTTCATGTTAATGCTGAAAGCCACTCTTGTTAGAATTTACCCAACCGATGAGCAAAAACAACATCTTGCTCAAAGTTTCGGTTGTTGTAGATTTGCCTGGAACTTGGCTCTCAACCTTACCAACGAAACCTATAAAGCTACAGGTTTTGGATTGAATCGATTCGCTATTCAGAAAGAGATAACCAAGCTCAAGAAAGAATACGAATGGATGAAAGAGCCTTATTCTCAATGCTTGCAAGTGGTAGCCTTAAATTTATCTAGAGCTTTCATCAATTTCTTTGAGGGTAGAGCAGCATATCCTCAATTCAAGTCAAAACACCGCAAGCAGTCAATTAGTTATCCTCAAAACGTTTCTCTTGTAGAAAATGGTATAAAGTTCCCAAAGATGGGAATTGTTGATGCTAAACTTCATAGACCTATTGAGGGTAAAATTAAGACAGTAACGGTGTCAATGAACGCTAAAGGTCAATACTTTGCTTCTGTCTTGGTTGACGATGGAAAAGATACACCAGAACAGTCAACAGAAGGAAAAGCGATTGGTATTGATTTAGGATTGACTCATTTTGCAATTACGTCGGATGGGTCTAAATTTGATAATCCTAGATGGATAGCGAAGCACGAACGCAATCTGAAAGCCAAACAAAAACGGCTATCCAGACGACAAAAAGGCTCTAACAACCGCCATAAAACCCGTAAGCAAGTAGCCAGCGTTCACAATAAAATATCAAGATGTAGAGAAGACTTCCATCACAAGCTATCACGCAGGATAGTCAACGAAAACCAAGTTATTTGTGTGGAAGATTTAGCTGTTAAGAATATGGTCAAGAATCACAACTTAGCTAAAGCAATAAGTCAGGTAGGCTGGGGTCAATTCTGTACCATGTTGAAGTACAAAGCTGAATGGGAAGGGAAAGTTTACCTTGAAGTGAACCGTTTCTTCCCTAGCTCTAAGATTTGTAATACTTGCCTCAATCAAGTTAAAAGCCTTCCCCTTGATGTGAGGTCTTGGCGATGTGAGAAGTGTCAAACTAAACATGACCGTGACCTAAATGCCGCCAAGAATATAAGAGATGAAGGACTGCGTATTTTAGCCTCTGGAACGGGGGAGATCGCCTATTGTCCAGATGTAAGCCGAGACAGTAGAGGACGAAAGAAGTCTACTGTCTCGCAGTCTGTTGGATAGGAAGCCCTAACCTCGCATAAGCAGGTTGGGGTAGTTCACTAATCGTGTTGTCGCACCATATTTCTAAACTTGGTGTATTCGGGTTTGAAGTTAAGCTTGACAATGCCTGTGGGGCCGTTGCGGTGTTTGGTAATAATGACTTCAGCCACATCGCGATCGGGGGAATCGGGGTTGTAGTAAGCATCTCGATACAGCATGATGATTAAATCCGCATCTTGCTCAATCGATCCGCTTTCCCTCAAATCCGACATCATGGGGCGCTTATTGTTGCGGGCTTCTACGCCGCGACTGAGTTGGGACAGGGCGATTACGGGGGCGTTGATTTCTCGGGCCATCCCTTTGAGCGATCGCGTGATTTTGGCCAACTCCTGTACGCGATTATCGCCGCCTCCTTCCATTAATTGCAAGTAATCGAGCAAAACCAAGCCTAAACGTCCCCCCTGTTCGGCTTGTAGTCGTCGTACGTGCGATCGCATCTGCATAACCGTCAAAGTAGAACTATCATCGATGAAAATGGGCAACTCCGAAAGCGTCCCCAGGGCAATACTCAACGGTTCTAGGTCATTTTGCGCCAATTTCCCCGATCGCAAACGATTACTGTCAATTTCCGCTTCACTGGCGAGTAATCGTTGGGCTAACTGCTCTTTTGACATTTCTAAACTAAAAATCGCCACCGGAAGGTCGTGAATCTGGGCAATATTCAGGGCAATACCCAAGCCCAACGCCGTTTTCCCCATCGACGGACGACCCGCCAAAATAATTAAATCCGAGCGTTGAAAGCCACTGGTCATGGCATCGAGGTCATAAAAATCGCACTTCAACCCCGGCAAAACCGCGTTTTGCTGCAAATTATCGATTTCTTCAAAGGTTTGTACCAAGGTTTCTGAGATGGGGACTAAACCTTCTTGGGGGCGTTTTTGGGTCAAACCAAAAACTTTTTGTTCGGCACGATCGAGTACCATTTCTAATTCTGTGGCGGTATCGAAGCCCAAATCGACGATATCATGGCCGGCGGCGATCAGTTGACGGCGCATATACTTATCCATCACCAACGCCGCATAACGGTCAATATTGACGGCGGTGACGGTGCGGTCGATCAGTTGGGCCAGTTTGCTGGTTCCCCCAACTTTATCGAGGCGATCGCGATCGGACAACCAACTGGTGACGGTCATTAAATCTGTGGGTTTGCCGTGACGATGCAAATCCAACGCCGCCTCGAAAATTTCTTGATGATCCTTGAGATAAAACGCCTCTGGGGTCAAGATATCCGCCACCCGACCCATGGCTTCAGGATCGAGCAACATCCCCCCCAAAATCGATTCTTCGGCTTCTACATTTTGTGGCGGTAGGGCGCGATCGTTCATTTTGGTTGTTGGTTATTGGTTATTGGTTATTGGTCACTGTCTACTGCCCAAAACACTGATGACTGATGACTGTTGACTGATGACTGAAAAAAGCTGCCCAAAAAACTGATAACTGATAACTGATAACTGTTAACTGAATTAAACGGCTTCACCTTTAGCCGGGGCGACTTCAAACTCAACCTCAGCAGTGACTTCCGGGTGCAGTTTGATTTCGGCTTTGTACATCCCCAGAGTGCTGATATCGGGGACGGTAATGCCGCGACGATCTACTTCTTGTCCGGCTTGCTCTTGGATCGCTTCTGCCACATCTTGAGCGGTGACGCTACCGAAGATAGCGTTATTTTCACCCACAGTTTTGCGAATAATCAAGCGACCCACGGTAGCGAGGGCGACTTTCTTGGCTTCGGCTTGTTGTTTAATTTCTAGCAGTTTTTGACGCTCTTGTTCCCGACGCATTTCCACTTGTTTGATAATACCGGGGGTGGCGTTGACGGCTAATCCTTGGGGAACCAGGTAGTTGCGAGCATAACCGGGGGCTACATCAACGAGATCGCCAGAGCGACCGAGTTTACTGACATCTTTATTTAATACGACTTGTACGCGATTCGCCATTTTGGTTGATTTAATTTATGTGCAAAACATTTAATTTTAACCGATTTTAGGGCGCTTCGCAAAATCGGTTAAATGCGTTGTTTAACGCATCCTACTGGCGTGACACAGCTAAAATGAGGCTTTAGTCGGGTGGGTTAGGCGGCTAAAACTCAAGCTGTGACCGCAATAAGCGCAATCCGCCGTAACCCACTGTTTAAGATGTGTCGCGCCACTACGCGATCGCATAACAGTTGTTATGGCGAACATAACAATTGTTATGGAAAATGGCAGAACTCAGGATATAAGACAAAGGACTAAAACATATCCTTTTTGCCCCGTAAGCGCCCGAAAGTTTGTACGGGGTCTTTGCTACCCATCGCGGCTTGAATGGTGGGGGATTCCCAACGAAGGAAGGGATTGGTTTGTTTTTCGACCGCCAGAAGGGAAGGGACAGTGGCTTGGTCGTTTTGGCGGGCTTGTTGCACTTGTTGGTAACGCGCTTTGAGGTCTGGGTTTTCCGGGTCTACGGTGAGGGCAAATTTGAGGTTTTTGAGGGTGTATTCGTGGGCGCACCAAACTTGGGTATTATCCGGGAGGGTGCGGAGTTTGGTTAAAGATGTGACCATCTGGGTGGGTGTGCCTTCAAAGAGACGACCGCAACCCCCCGCAAAGAGGGTATCACCGCAAAAGAGTTCGCCTTTTTGTCCGGGTTGGTTGGGGGGGAAGTAGTAGGCGATGTGGGCGCGGGTGTGACCGGGGACGAAGAAGACATCGGCAATTCTCCCGGCAAATTGGACGCGATCGCCCTCTCGTAAATATTCTTGTTGTCCGGGGATTCTACCTTGGTCTTCCTTACCGCCATAGACGACGGCTGCGGGGAAGTGCTGCAAAAGCTCGCGATTGCCCCCAACGTGGTCGCTGTGATGATGGGTATTGAAGATGGCAACGAGTTGGGCGTTAAGGCGGTCGAGGGCAGCTAAAACGGGTTTGGCGGTGGCAGGATCGACAACGGCGGCGGTGTGGGTATCGCGATCGTGTAAAAGAAAGATGTAATTATCGGATAAGGCAGGCAGTCGCAAAATTTCCATAAATAAGCTGTTGCTCTGGTTAAGTAAACTACTTTTTCGATCTTAAGGGAATTTTCAGGATGGCAAATCAGGCAAACCCCCCATCTCATGAGTCGATCGCGCAACGAGTCGAGCGGATTTTAGCTGTAGGAGAAGTGAATCGCCCGGAGTATTTTCAACTGATGAGCATATTTTTATCGGATTTTGCTGTTACCCGCGACGATCGTTACCAATTGAATCGGATTTTTGATGAATTACAAATGAATCGCTTACAATTCGCCGATCGCGAGTCGGATACGGCTGCGGAAGATTAGCGGGTTATCCCGGCGATCGCGTCTCCTTTTTTTGCTTTTAAGAGAAAATTTAAGGTCTAAGTCCTATGATTTCTTAATGTTTTTAAGATTTGAGAAATGGTAAGTTTTTCAACAATTGCTACTCAAAAAGCAAGTTTCCTAATAGCATAAAAGACGGAAGATTGTTCTCTTCTTTTCTCTATCCACGCCATCCCGTTGAACGTAATGTCTAATCCTGCGAGTCCGTCTCATTCCCTGCTCGTTGTGCCGACGGGGACTTTACAAATTCCTCCTTTAGAAGCCCGAAATTCAGTAACTCCGACGACAGCAATTAAGCTTTCTTTAATTATTCCCACTTATAAAGAAAGCCAAAATATTCCCACGATTGTCAGTAAGTTAAGTCATTTATTAGACCAAACGATTCGCGATCGCTACGAGTTAATTGTTGTTGATGATAATAGCCCGGATCGCACTTGGGAAGTGGCTCAATCTCTGATGTCAGAATACCCCCAATTACGGGTGATGCGTCGCGAAAAAGAGCGGGGTTTATCTACGGCAGTTATTCGCGGTTGGCAAGCGGCCCGAGGCGAAATTTTGGGGGTCATTGATGCGGATTTACAACATCCCCCAGAAACTCTACTGCAATTGTACGCGGAGATGGAGCGCGGGGCAGATTTAGCGGTGGCGAGTCGCCATGTAGCCGAAGGAGGAGTGAGCGATTGGAGCGTGATTCGCCGCTTTTTGTCGCGAGGGGCGCAGGTGTTGGGTTTAGTTATTTTACCGGGGGTTGTGGGGCGGGTTTCTGACCCCATGAGCGGCTATTTTATGGTACGTCGCGATGCCATTGTGGGGAAGGTGATGGACCCGGTGGGTTACAAGATTTTAATTGAAGTTTTGGGACGGGGAAATATTCGTTGGATTGGGGAAGCAGGTTATGTTTTTCAAGAGCGTCATGAAGGGGAAAGTAAGGTCACAGCAAAGCAATATGTGGAGTATATTCAACATTTGCTGCGGTTAAGAATGGCTCGCTGGCCCTTGGTACGATTTATCCGGTTTGGGGTGGTAGGATTTAGCGGCGTTTTTGTGGATATGGGGGTGTTTTATGTATTACGAGAAATTGTCACTTTGGGGTTAACTCGGAGTGCAATTCTATCGGCGGAAGTGGCAATTGTTAATAATTTCATCTGGAATGATGCTTGGACATTTGGGGATATTGCGCGGGGGCAAAAGGGCGCGAGTAAACGAATTAAGCGATTTTTAAAGTTTAATTTAGTTTGTTTGGCCGGGTTAATTTTGAATGTTTTAATTGTCAATTTATTGTTTAATTTGTTAGGGATGAATGAATATATTGCGAAGTTAATCGCGATCGCGGCGGTGACACTTTGGAATTTTTGGATTAACCTCAAGTTAAATTGGCGCGTAACAGAAGTGGATGAGCCATAAACAACGGTATCAACCGGTAATTGTTTTATCTTTGGTGTTAGCGATTGCTTTGGGTATATTACTGCGTTTTACGACGTTATCGGGGTTGGTATATTGGTATGATGAAGTGTATACGACGTTGCGATCGCAAGGATTTACGGAAACGGAGTTTGTGCGGGATATCAGCCAAGACCCGGAAGTTACAGCCGGGAAACTCCTAGAATATCAGCGTTTTGAGGAGAATCGTAACGGGTTTGATGTGGTGCATTCTTTGGCCACAGAAGACCCCCAACACCCGCCGTTATATTATCTCTTGACTCATTTTTGGCTGCGGTGGTTTGGGTCAGGAATCGCGGTATCTCGCAGTTTAGCAGCAATTTTTGCGGTTTTGGCGATTCCGGCGATGTATGGCTTGACGTTTGAGTTGTTTGCTTCGAGATGGGTGGGTTTATGGGCTGCGGCGATTTTGGCGATTTCCCCATTTCATATTCTGTATGCCCAGGAAGCCCGCCAGTATAGTTTATGGACATTCACAATTTTACTATCCAGTTGGGCGTTGTTGCGAGCTTTGCGTCAACCCCAGCTTAAAAATTGGGGTATATACGCGGTAACGGTGGCTTTGGGGTTTTATACTTTTTTGTTTTCGGGGTTGGTTTTCGTCAGTCACGGGCTGTATGTAGGAGTTACGCAAAAACGGAAGATTTGGGGGGCTTATCTGGCTGCTTCTACTCTGGGGGTGTTGTTGTTTTCACCGTGGTTGTGGGTGGTGGTGACGAGTTTAGCCCAGGTGAATCAAGGGACAGCTTCCCAAGCCAATACGAGATTGGGTTTAGGGGTATTATCGCAAAAATGGGCGGTTAATTTGACGCGGATTTTTGTGGATATTCAGTGGGGTTATGGCCCGGATATTATCTTAAATCGCCAGGAAATTTTAACTTACGCGATCGCGCCTTTGTTAATTTTAGTGGGGTTTGCGTTTTATGTTTTGATTCGCCAGACTTCGCGCCAAGTTTGGCTTTTTGTGCTGTTTTTGACATTATTCACGGGTTTGATGCTGATTTTACCGGATTTATTCCTTGGGGGTCGTCGCTCGACGGTTAGCCGCTATCTTACGCCTTTTTACTTGGGGATTGAGTTGGCGGTGGCGTTTTTATTCAGTCGCAAACAAAGGGGAATTTGGGCGATCGCGATCGCGTTAGTCTTAGGAGGAGGGATGATGTCTAATCTGGTTAATCTCAATGCAGATACGTTATGGCATAAAGAAAGCGGTTACTACAATCCCAAAGTCGCAACCGCGATTAACCAAGCCCAAAATCCTTATGCGATTAGCGACACGGAAATGGGTAATATACTTTCGTTGAGTTATCTTCTCAAGCCAGAGGTGGAATTATATTATCAGCCTCGTCGCTGTCACACTTGTCCGGTTAGTTTGACTTTAACCCCAGATTTTCCTGTAACGTTTTCCCCCGGACAATCTGTATTTATATTTCGGCCTTCTCCTCAACTCCGAGAAGCATTAGAAGCTGAAGGTTACCGTCTCCATCGTGCATCCACTCCTGCTTTATATCGCTTAGTGCCTTAATTTACGCAAGGAAATGAATCTTTCTCATTCTATCTTTAAGCCTGCATCTCCTCGCATTTTAGCTGTTGTGAGGGCGATCGCGATTATTGTAATTCTATGTGGGATTTTCTTTCGTTTTTACGACCTCGACCGCCGTATTTATTGGCAAGATGAAGCGATTACGGCGTTACGCATTGCTGGATATACTGAAGTTGAGTTTATCGCAGAAGTGGGCGATCGCGCTGTTACAGTCGCAGAGTTACAGCAGCAATATCAATCCCCTAACCCCGACCACAATTTAGGAGACACCCTCTATTCTCTCGCGTCGGAAGACCCCCAGTTACCACCATTTTATTTTATTCTGGCACGATGGGGGGCGCAGCTTGGAGGCGATACAGTGACTGCGACGCGCGTTGTAGCAGTAATTCTCAGTATTTTAGCGTTTCCTTGTTTATTTTGGCTGTGTTGGGAACTTTTTGAGAATCAATGGGTGGGTTGGGTTGCGATGGCTTTGGTTGCGGTGTCTCCCTTTCACCTCATTTTCGCCAATGAAGCCCGGCCTTATAGTTTATGGACGCTGACGATATTTTTGTCGAGTGCGATGCTGTTACGGGCGTTAAAAGTGCCTTCTCGCGCAAGTTGGGGATTGTATGGGGTAACGGTGGCGTTGGGGTTATATTCGTTTTTGTTTAATGTCCTCGTTATTGCCAGTCACGGGCTTTATACTTTAGGTTACCAGGGGTGGCGTTGGACGAAACAAACCACAGCGTTTTGTATCGCGACGATAATCGGTATTTTAGCGTTTTTGCCCTGGGCGATCGCGGTAACATTAAATTTGACTCAAGCCACAGATCAGACGGGTTGGACAAGCGTTTCGATGCCGTTGGGACAACTTTTAAACCAATGGTTGAATAACCTTAATGTGGTGTTTATCGACGGCTTGGATATTCCCTTCGCCCCCCTTGAATTAATCCTGCGTTACGGGGTTTTGGCTTTATCAATTTACGCCCTTTATTATCTCATTCGCACCACCCAAACGCGAGTTTGGCTATTTGTAATTAGTTTAATCGGCGTGATGGGACTCACCCTGATTTTACCCGATTTTATCATTGGGGGACGACGGTCGGCGGTCACTCGTTATGCAACTCCTTGTTATATCGGGATTGAGTTAGCAGTGGCTTATTTATTAACCACAAAAATGTTTTCGATTCACATTCAACCCCTTTGGCGCAAAGTTTGGCAAGGGTTTACCATTGTACTCATTATGATGGGTTTATTTTCCCAATTCAAGGTAGCGCGATCGGTGTTTTGGTGGAATAAAGGGCCGAGTAATCGCTTTCCCCAAATGGCAGAAATGATTGCAGAAGCGGAGAATCCTCTCGTGATTACCGACGGGGGCTTAAATAAAATGTTGGCGTTTAGTCATCAGTTGGATGAAGATGTTTCGCTGTATTTATTGCGGGAGGAAATGCCAGAGTTTTCTCTAGAAGATGCTACCATTTTCTTCTTTAATTCCTCCGAAGGAATTATTGCAGATTTAACCCAATCGCCAAATTATACCTTAGATGAAATTCAACCCATCGGCGAGATTAAATTATACAAACTTACTGTAAATTAAAATTATGCCGGGTCTTGTTGGTTTTACCCTTTCAGAGAAGTTGCGAGATAATGCTAAGTCAACTTTAGTTGCGATGCGAGAGTTGACAATTCATCGGGATTTTTATCAAGTCGATGATTGCTTTGTGGATGATAAAATTGCTGGGACGCGGGTACATACTTCAATTCTACAACCTGCAACCCAACCCTATTGCCACAACAATATTTATGTGTGGCTAGATGGGGAATTTTACGACCGAGATAAGCTGATTTCGCACATCGATTATCCGGTGAAAACTGACCCGGAAATTCTGTTAGCCTTTTACCAAAAAGACCCAACTTTTAGAATATGCGGTCAGATTGATGGTATTTTTGCAGCCGTTATCTACGACGCTTCCCAACAAAAAGTTTACCTGATTTCCGACCGTCGCGGCCTGCGCTATTTGTATTGGACTCAGACTCAAGATAGTTTGGTGTGGTGTTCTGAGTTAAAATCTTTGTTAGCTTTACCCGGCTATCAAGTTAAAATTGATAAAGCGGCAGTTGAAGACTTTTTAGGACTGCGCTATAAAATCGGCGATCGCAGTTGGTTTGCAGGGGTAGAACTTCTTCCGGCTGCTACAATTATAACTTGGGATATTGCCACTCAAACCCTCGACAAACGCCGTTATTGGTGGTGGACAGAAATCCCAGCTTTACAGCTACCTTACAACGAAAATGAACTCGTAGCCGAAATTGGCGATCGCTTTATTGCCGCCGTCGAAAAACGCAGTCAACCGATAGAAAGAGTAGGATTGAGTTTAAGCGGTGGTTTAGACTCTAGAGCCATTTTAGCGGCAATGCCCGACCAAGGCCAAACGATTCATGGGGTAGGGTTAGGACAGCCCGATTGCGATGATATTATCCTCGCGCAACAGGTCGCCAAAATCAAGGGGGCGGTTTTTCATCCCCTAGAAATGAATGCAGCCAATTGGTTAGATTCCTTGACAAGTTATCTTTGGGAAACCGATGCGTATTGCAGTATTATTCACGCTCAAATTGTTCCCGCGTTGCAATATATTAAACAACATGACTTGTATGATTTTAAACTAAATGGAGTCCCTGGGGGCGCACATTTAGGGGGAACCCATTTATTTGAATTAGACCGCTTGGATTATTTTATCCAAACTCGCTTGGGCTTGAAAAACTTTGCCTATTCAGAAGACCACCAACAAGCGGTTTTACAGCGATTTAAACATTATTTTAAACAGTTGGGAGAGTCCACTTATATTTTGATTATGGACAATCGCGTGCGGTCTTTTACCCTCAAAGATGCCCAACTCAGTTTAGTTGACGGGATTCAAACTCGCTTTCCCTTTATCGATAATCAATTAGACGAATTGTTGTATAACATTCACCCTCAAGTCCTGCGGGAAAACAAGCTTTATGAAAAGATGCTGTTACAACGATTCCCTCAATATTATAAAACCATTCCTTGGCAAAGTACAGGCGTGCCAATCGGGCCGCCGAGTTTATCGCGACGCATTCAACAAACCCGCATTAAAACCCAGAAAAAGTTAGCCAGAGGTTTAAATAAAGTCGGGTTTAAGATTGATGTGGCTGATATTGGTAAGCCTCGTCCAGTCAGCGATTTTACCGATTATGCAGATTGGTTGCGTCAAAGCCCAGGACGAGAGTTTTATGAATCGGTTTTATTTGCGCCAGATGTTTTGTATGCTGAATATGTTTCCCCGGATAAAGTCAAAGAAGTCTGGGATAATCATCAGCAACACAAGCAAAATCAAGCGGATAAAATTAGTTTGATTTTAACGCTAGAAGTTTGGCTACAACAGGTGTTTAACGGGAAGTATCGACGATGAAAGTTGCTGTTTTTGCACCAGATTTGTCTGGGGGTGGGGGGACAAGGGTTTATTTGATTGCGAAGGTTTTACAAAAGCTAGATTTAGACGTTACGGTTTACGGCTTTTTATTCGGTGAAAAAATCTATCCCGTCCCTCCCGACAATTTAACGGTAAACTGGGTCAAGGGCTGTCATTATCCCCAGATGTTTGCCTCAATTCGGCAATTATTAAGCCAAGTTGATGCCGATATTTTATATGGGATTAAACCCCGTCCCACAAGTTTCGGAATGGGGTTATTAAAACGTCTGGGGACGCGCAAACCTTTATTACTTGATATTGATGATTGGGAGATGAGTTGGTTTGGGGGAGAAAATTGGCAATATCGTCCGACTCCCAAGCAATTAGCCAGGGATATTTTAAAGCCGAATGGGTCTTTGAGAAATCCCGAAAACCCCTTATATTTACAGTGGATTGAAAAGTTAACCGGGAAAGCAGATTTAATTACGGCTGATACGCGGTTTTTGCAACAAAGATATGGGGGAATTTATCTTCCCAATGGAAAAGATACGGATTTATTTAATCCCGATTTATATGACCCCGAAACTAGCCGTCAGCAGTATAATTTAAGCCATTACCGGGTGTTGATGTTTCCAGGGACAGCCAGACCCCACAAGGGCTTAGAAGATGTCTTGTTGGCTTTAGATGAGTTGAATGAGGCAGATTTGCGGTTAATCTTGGTAGGAGGCCGCGAAATTGGGGATGGTTATGTCGAATCCTTGTTACAACGCTGGCCGCAATGGATTATTAAATTACCTGCAATTCCCCTTGACAAAATGCCCGAAGTAGTATCTGCTGCTCATGTTGTAGTCGTGCCGCAACGGGAGAATGTGACAGCAGGCGCTCAATTTCCGATTAAACTAACAGATGGGATGGCCATGGCTAAACCGATTATTTCAACGGCTGTGGGGGATATTCCTAATGTTTTAGGGGATGCGGGGATTATTGTTAAGCCGGATTCTCCTGGGGAAATTGCCGCTAAGATTCGCTGGATTTTTGAGCATTGGGAAGCTGCGGAGTCTCTGGGAAGGATGGCAAGAAAGCACTGTGTTAAGAATTACAGTACTGCTAGAATGGCTACTATACTTGGGGATGCGATCGCGCAATTTATTTAGACTTTTTATTAATGATAGATGGCTCAACAAACTTCTGCCAATCGAATGCTATTCAAGTTTCTCTTCCAGTATCCCTGGTTGGTCACTTTAACGATTATTTTAGGGTTTTCGGGAGCGCTTTTTAACGGCGTAAGTACCGCTTTAGTCGTGCCGTTGGTTTTGGCTTTTTTGGGTCAAGATACCCTGCAAAAATTTGACAATGCTCCACCCATTTTAAATCAAATTCTAGGCTTTTTCGATCGCTTTACCGGCGATTGGCGGTTAATCGCGATGTTGGGGGCAGTCTTACTGGCAATTATTTTAAAAAACCTGGCAAACTATGCGGGAACTTTGGTGGGAAGTTATCTCTCGCGATCGCTGGTGAATGGTATCCGTTTAGATGGTTTGCGGTTATTGCTCGATGTGGATTTAGATTATTATTCTAAACATAAAATCGGCGAAATTATCAACTTGGTGAATCAAGAAGTTGCTCGGACTTCGGGGGCGGTTGGGATTATGATTGGCATGCTATCAAGTATCTTAACCATTTTGGTTTTTACTTGGTTGCTGTTATCTCTGTCTTGGCAGTTGACTCTCGTTTCGACCTTTATTTTGGGCTTGGTAGCTTTAGCCAATCAATACTTTATTCGTCGGGCTAAATCCTTTGGTCGCATTCTCTCGAAAAAATCCAGTGCGTATTCTAATAAATTTCTCGAAATCTTAACCGGAATTCGCTTAATTAAAACCGTTAATCGCGAAGATGAAGAATATCTCCGCATCGAAAACTTTATTAAAGAACGAGAAAAAGCGCAACTGCAATCTCAAGCTAATTATGCCGCGATCGCGCCCATTAACGAAGTTCTAGGCATTCTCACCATCTTAGCAATTGTCGTAGTGGGGCGATATCTCTTTGTGGATCAAATTGAAGCCCTTTCAGCGATTATGCTGACTTATTTGGTGATTTTATTCCGTTTACTGCCCTTTGTAAGCAAACTCAACGGCGATCGCAGTAAATTTGCCAATGCTGCCCCAAGTGCCGAAATTGTTGCTGATTTTCTCAATCGCGATCGCAAGCCCATTATGGCCAACGGCCGTCAAATTTATCAACCCCTGCAAAACCAAATTCGCTTTGAAAACCTCAGCTTCGCGTATCCGGGGCAGGAAGAACCGGTTTTAAAAGAAATTGACTTAACTATCCCCAAAGGCAAAACCATCGCCTTGGTGGGGTCTTCTGGGGCGGGAAAATCCACATTAGCTGACCTCCTCCCCCGCTTTTACGACCCGACGGCCGGACGCATTTTGTTTGATGGCATTGACTTACGGGATTATGACATCGGGTCGGTACGTCGGTCTATGGGGATTGTCAGCCAAGACACCTTTTTATTCAACAACACCGCTCGTTATAACATCGCTTACGGGGTTGAAGATGCCACCGAGGAGGATGTCTTTAACGCAGCCAAACGCGCCAACGCCTACGACTTTATCTTACAACTGCCCAAAGGCTTTGATACTGATATTGGCGATCGCGGTGTTATGCTTTCAGGAGGTCAACGGCAACGTCTTGCGATCGCGCGGGCTTTACTCCGCAATCCCGATATTCTCATCTTAGATGAAGCCACCAGCGCCCTCGATACAGTTTCCGAGCGTTTGGTCCAAGAAGCCATTGACGAACTCTGTCGCGATCGCACCAGCTTAGTTATTGCTCACCGTCTTTCTACTGTCCAGAAAGCCCATCAAATTGTCGTCCTCGAAAAAGGACGCATCATGGAAATTGGCAACCATCACGAACTTTTAGAACAGGGCGGTTTATATGCCAAACTGTACGATATGCAGTTCTCCGATCGCCCCAAACCCGAAGCAGAAGCTAAACCAGTTTCCCTCAACAAAAACCTCAAAGCCAAACTCGAAGAACGGAATCGTTTGTCTTATGAAACCCGGACTTTACTCAACTCGATTTTGGGGTCTTTGCAACTGTTAACCGATGAAATTGTAGACACCCCCGAAGAACAACAAGAACTGATCGAAGAATCTTACGATTCAGCGTTGAAATTGTTGCAAACCATTTCCGCTTATGAAGAAAGTGCGGCAAAAGTTACCGTTAAATCATAATTAGTAGCTAAGAGAAACATTTTCCCAATCATTTACTGGTTATTGGTTATTCCCAATAAAAACCAGTAGTCCCAACCGCCCGCAGATTAAAAATCTTTATCTGTAGGGTAGGATGGGGATAAGCTTAAACTTTCCCGAATAACTTTTCATAATAAATATCCTGGCGTTTTTGCTTTCTCAAGCGCCACAAACGGGGATATAACGCGATAAACTTCTGCAACTTTGCCCAAACTTTTTGCGGCACAGAACGAAGGGGATATTCAATTTGATAATGGGTATCAAAATACGGTTGTTTTTCCTGACGTTGCGATTGCCCGTTTTTGATTCTAACCTGTTCGATATTATCCTTAAAAAACGGAAACCAATCACTGCGATCGAAGCCAAAATCTAACCCTACTTTAGCCGCTGCAAACCCCATCGCATAGCCTTCTCCGTAATAAATGCCTTGGGTTTCAAAAAAGTAAGAAATCGTTTGCCAAAGCTGAAAAAACTCTTGTTCTTTACCGTCTTGACGAGACATAGCAAACATAAATTCATGGAGCCATTGCACGTTATCTACATCTAAATTCAGATGTTGCGCCGCTTTTTGAATCACCTCAATTTCGTAGGGTTTGCGAATATCTTGGAGTTGTTTCCCTAAAGAACAACCTGCCCTTGCGGTAATCCCTGGGGGCCAAGTTAAATCTGTAGAAACCGGGCCAATAATTCGCACATCCGCATCTAACAAAACACAAGTTTCAAATAAAGATAAAGCTTTCTCTAAAACAAAACGTTTATCGTGATAACCCTTCACACTTTGCAATTGATGGGGAAAAGCTAAAACTTGAGAATATTCTTGAAAATTCTGGGGACGATCCGTTAAAACAATTAACGTCTGTGTTGGTGCATACTTTTGAATATCTTGGGCTAACAATTTAGCGTGTTTGCGGTAGCGATCGCCTACTGCCAAAGTCCCAAAACAAAACTCATCCGCCATAGCAACCCTCACTACAATTCGATCTTTCTATTGTATCCATTAAAAAATCCCGACCGCGAGAGCAAAATCGGGATTTGGGTGGTTTAACCTTGGCTTAATCGCAGATGATCCATAATTTTACGTTTGCGATCGCCCTCATTCATTGAATACTTTTGAGTATCACCCCCACTGCGGGCTAAATGCTCCCTAATATTCGCTTTGCGATCGCCTCCTTGGAATGTCGGAGTCGGAGAAATCGACGCACTCGGCGTAGAAGGTTGGGCTATTTTTTTGGGAGAGATGTATTCCATACTACCGGAGCTACGAGACAAATGCTCCATAATGCGTTTTTTGCGATCGTCGGTCGCCATAGTCGTCCTGAGAAATTATAAGTTTTCTTAAGTTTTGTAACACCCTTATATTGTGACCGATCTGCCTGAAAAATCAAGGGCGATCGCCCCTCGATTTGAAAAAAATGTGACTCGTTATACAACTTCTGAAAATCTTATCCGTATACTGTATGCAGAAAATAAACTTGCTCAATATTTTTTCTTAAACTAACTACCAAAATCCACTATGGTACAGCCCAATCAAGAAATCCTCCTCGAAGACCAAGCCGGGCAAAAACCCCTAGAAAAACCCACCCAAATATCTTCCGATTTAATCTACGGCTTAGACGCTCGTCCCCCCATCGTCGAATCCATCTTCGTTGCTCTCCAACACGTTTTCGCCTGCTTCGTCGGCATTATCACCCCCGGACTCATCATCTGTAACGCCCTCGAAGTCCCCCCCGCCGACACCGCCTTTATCATCTCCATGTCCCTGATTGCCTCCGGGATTGCCACCTTCATTCAAGCCCGTCGCTTCGGCCCCGTCGGGTCAGGGCTACTCAGTATCCAAGGCACCAGCTTCGCCTTCCTCGGCCCCATCATCGGCGCGGGTCTTGCCGTCAAAGGAGGCGGCGGCACTTACCAAGATGCCCTCGGCACCATCTTCGGCTTATGCTTCTTTGGAGCCTTCGTCGAAATCTTCGTCAGTCGCTTTCTCCACCTCGCCAACAAAATCATTACCCCCCTCGTAACCGGAATCGTCGTCACCCTCATCGGCCTAACCCTGATTAACGTCGGCATTACCAGCATTGGCGGTGGCGTACCCGCTCGCAACAACGAAACCTTCGGCGACCCCACTTTCTTAGGCGTTGCCTTCCTCGTCCTCATTATTATCATCGCCCTCAACAGCCTCAACAACAGCTTTTTGCGGATGTCCTCCATTGTTATCGGCTTAGTTGTCGGCTATCTCGTCTCTATCCCCTTGGGTTTAGTCAACTTCAGCGGCTTATCCGAACTCCCTCTCATTACCGCTCCCATTCCCTTCCGCTATGGCTTAGGCTTCGATTGGGGCGCTTTTATCCCCTTTGCCTTCTTATACCTCATCACCACCATCGAATCCATCGGCGACATCACCGCCACCTCCGCCATTTCCGGTCAACCCATCCAAGGCCCGGTGTATATGAAACGCATCAAAGGCGGAGTCCTCGCCGACGGCATCAACTCCATCATTGCCGCTTGTCTCAACTCCTTCCCCAACACCACCTTCAGCCAAAACAACGGAGTCATTCAAATTACCGGAGTCGGCAGTCGTTACATTGGTTACTTCATCGCTGGCATTTTCGTCATTTTGGGCTTATTTCCCATCGTTGCCGGAGTCGTCCAAGCCCTACCCCAACCCGTCCTTGGTGGAGCCACCATTATCATGTTCGGCACCGTCGCCGTCGCTGGCATTAAAATCATCTCCTGCGTAGACCTCACCCGCCGCAACTCCATTATTCTTGCCATCTCCTTCGGTCTCGGCTTAGGTGTAACCTTTGCCCCCGACATCCTCGAACAACTGCCGCCCCTCGTCAAAAATATCTTCTCCTCCGGCATTGCCACAGGAGGCATCACCGCCTTATTACTCAACCTCCTCTTACCCGGACGCGAATAATTATAGGTCTTCACTTCAGCCTACTTCCAAGGACATTGCGTAGGGTGGGCATCGCCCACCATCTCTCGCTTCGCTGCTCATGGATTCGGTCTGAAACCCCGAACAAAGGATTAATAACCATTCCTAGCGCGTAGTCCTATCAAACAAACTCAAATCCCAAAAAATTACCATGTACGGACTCAAAGCCATTATTATCGGGGCAGGAATGGCCGGACTCGCCGCCGGAATTGCCCTACGTCAAGCTGGATATGACGTTGAAATTTACGAAAAAACCCGCAAACTGCGACCCGCCGGAGCCGGAATATCCCTCTGGTCAAACGGCGTAAAAATCCTCAACAAACTCGGCCTCGGTAACGAAATCGCTCGCATTGGCGGCGAAATGAACCGCATGGAATACCGCAGCCATACCGACGAAGTGCTGAATCACGTTAACTTGCTGCCCCTCATTGATAGCGTGGGCGAACGGCCTTATCCCGTTTCCCGCACCGACTTACAACAAATCATGCTCGAAGCCTTCGGGGAAGATGATGTAAAGCTCGGAATGCGTTGCGTCGCCGTCGAACAAGACGAAAACAGCGCCACCGCTATCTTTGAAGATGGCACCAAAGCCACCGGAGATTTAGTCATTGGGGCTGACGGGGTTCACTCCGTTGTCCGTCGTCATGTCACCGGAGAAGAAATCCAGGCTCGTTATGCGGGTTATGTCAACTGGAATGGCATTGTTGAAGCCAGTCCCGACTTAGCCGAAAAAGACGTTTGGGTAATCTACGTCGGCGACCAAAAACGAGCCTCAATGATGCCCATTGGCGACAATCGCTTTTACTTCTTCTTTGGCTGTCCCATGGAAAAAGGGACGCAAGTTGAACCGGAAAAACGCAGTGAGGAGTTAGCCAAAATCTTCGCCGGTTGGCCCCAAGCCGTCCAAAACCTGATTGCTAAAATCAATCCCCTGGAAGTCAATCGCCTCGAAATTGGCGACATTGACCCCCTCAAACAACTCGCCAAAAATCGCATCGTCATTGTCGGGGATTCTGCCCACGCGACTACCCCAACTTTAGGTCAAGGGGGATGTCAAGCGATGGAAGATGCGGAGGTGTTGTCTCGCTTTCTCATCACCACGAATATCAGCGTTCCTGATGCCCTGAAACGTTATGAAGCCGAACGGAAAGAACGGACTTCTAACCTGGTGTTAAAGGCGCGTAAACGGACGGATACCATTTACGGCAAGCCCCCGGAAGTGACCCAACAATGGTACAAACAACTCAAGGAAGAAAACGAGCAGGATGTGATTAATGCTCTCGAAAAAATTATCTTAGGAGGGCCATTGCGGTAAATGGTTGGCAAACTCACAACTCACGTTCTCGATACGGCGGCAGGATGTCCGGCAAGCCATCTTAAAATTGAATTGTGGCAGATTATGGGTAGGGATAGAACTCTCCTCAGAACCACCGAAACCAACGACGACGGACGCACCGATGAGCCACTTTTAACCGAGGCGGCTCTCAAACCGGGGGTTTACGAGTTGGTGTTTGCGGTGGGGGATTATTTCGCTCAACAGGATATTTCGTTACCGCAACCGCCGTTTCTCGACCGCGTACCGATTCAGTTTGGCGTGGCTGATAGTGAGGCTCATTATCACGTTCCTTTGCTGGTGTCGCCTTGGTCGTATAGCACTTATCGCGGCAGTTAGTTCAGTTATCAGTCAACAGTCATCAGTTTTTTGGGCAGTAGCCATTAGGCAGTGGGTAGTAGGGGAGAGTTGAATTTTACCCCTCCGGTCAAAAGAAGAACAAATAACAAGTAACCAATAACAAATAACAAAAAGCCAGTGAATTATCGAACAAACTTTCCCCTTAAATGCTAATAATAAATGACTCAAAAATACCATCTTGAAAAATTAAATGAGATGTCGCAGGCGGATTTTACTGAAATATTCGGAGAAATCTGGGAGGAAACTCCCGCGATCGCGCAGCAATCCTGGCAATACAGACCTTTTACCGACATCGAATCTCTGTATCAAAGTATGGTAAAAGTTGTACGGGAAATGAGCGCAACCGAACAACTGGCATTAATCCAAGCCCATCCCGACTTAGGTAGTAAAACCAAAATGGCGCAAGCCTCGGTGCAGGAACAATCCCAAGCGGGACTGAATACCCTCAGCCCGGAAGAATACCAGCAGTTTCAAAGCCTCAATCAAGCTTATAAAGATAAGTTTGGCTTTCCCTTTATTATTGCTGTGAAAAATCATACCAAAGCATCAATCCTCGAAGCATTTAAACGCCGTCTCCAAAACGATTTAGAAACCGAAAAACAGCAAGCTTTAGCAGAAATCAGCCAAATTGCCCGTTTTCGCCTTAACGCTTTGATTGAGTAATATCAAATCCTACAGAACCCCGGTTTCTAGCTTAAAAATTTAACTTGACCGTGTAAGCAAGTAAGAAACCGGGGTTCTCAAACAGTGGTTGTTTTTTCGGATTTGATATAAGAATGTACAGAGTCTTTTTTGTGAATGAGACTTACTGTTACAACGTTTTAGGGCGATTTTACGGCAATTCTGAAACTACCGCTTGTATTATCTCAGCATTTTGGGAGCCGCGATCGCGAACGAGTGGTCAATATCGAGTATTTTCCAACGAAGAAGCAAGATAAATTCTTGCACTACCATAAAAGGAATGACGTAAAAGATTTGGCTATATCATATGAACGCCATTAAAATTTATAGTGCCAGTGCTTGTCCTTATGCTCAACGCAGTCGCATGGTTTTAATAACCAAGGGCATTGAGTTTGAAGTGGTAGAAATTGACTTACAAAATAAACCGGATTGGTTTACAGCTATTTCTCCTTACGGTAAAGTCCCTTTGCTCGAACACGGCGAAGCAAAGGTTTGGGAGTCTGCCGTAATTAATGAATATTTAGAAGAAGTTTTCCCGCAACAACCCCTCATGCCTCAAGCTGCTATTAATCGGGCAAAAGCGAGGATTTGGATTGATTTTGCCAATACCAAATTTACCACAGCTTTTTATAAATTACTATTGGCGCAAGAGACTAAAAAACAAAAAGAATGGCGACAGGAACTAAACCAACATTGCAACACCATAGAAAAGGAAATTAAAAACCTTTCTGAATTGGGGAATTATTGGCTAGGACAAGCTTTGAGCTTAGTCGATTTAACCTATTATCCTTGGTTTGAACGCTTGCCTGTACTCGAATATTATCGCGACTTTAAGTTACCAGAAAGCTGTCAAGCCTTACGGCAGTGGTACAATTTGATGCAGACTATTCCGGCAGTCCAACAAACCCAACAAAGTGCTGATTATCATATTAAACAATACGAAAAGTATGCCAAAAATCAGGCTACGGGGGTGACGGCAAAAGAGATGCAAAAATATTAGTATAAAACGCGCATCCCAGTTTGGAAAGAAAAGCCCTCGCTGTACCGCTAAGCGGTCAGCGTAGGGAGTATGTTACAAAAGCAACAACCTATATTAAAATCTTAACGGAATGCGTCTAAATCCAACGCTTGGGAACCGCCTTGTTGGAGTTGAGACAAGACTTCACCCAACTGACCCCAAACTAAACCGCCGACAAACAACGTCATCAGTAAAGATACCCCAAAAGCAAATTCTGCCGGAACGCCAAAGATCTGTAAACCTGCGGCTAAAAAGATTAAAATACCAGCGCAAATCCCCGAAAATGGCAAAAACAAGCGAAAACTTCGCACCGTCGCCAAAGACTCTTTGGATTGTTGCTTCGACCATTTTTGAGCGCTTTGTTTGAGAATAGCCTCAAACGCTGTACCACAGGTCACCCCTGCAAACAAACCCACGAATAACAAAAAGAAAGGCGGTTCAGGTAAGCCGTACATAATTTTTTCCCAACGCTAAAAATATTCAACTCGACACTACTCTACCGGGGTAGGGACTAATGCAGCAACGCTTTCGGTGGAAAATTCCCGCAATGCCCCCCAAGCCACATCCAACAAGCGGGCGGGTTGGAGGTCATCTTTGACCAAATCCCACACCCGTTGCACTTCTTCGGTGTGCAAGCGGTCATCTTCAACCAAAGCCAGAATGATTTGATTGCGAAGATAGCGCCCTTCTTCGGATAGGAGATATTGTAAACCGAGTTGGGCGGTGGGGAGTAAATCAAATGTGGTATTAGCCCGGGCCGATTGGTTGACAGATTGCTTCGCGATCGCGATCATGTTTTCTAAGCGTTCCCAGTGGAATTTGCCGTCTTTGAACAGCACTTCAATGAGATGGCGGCGCATCGTTGGGGATTCTCCTTGCAGCAGTCGTCGCGCCACATAAGGATAAGCCACTTCGATAATGCTAAAGTCAGGATTGAGACTAAGGGCCAAGCCTTCTTGGGTAATCAACGAGCGAATAATCAAGGAAAACTTCGCCGGAACCCGAAACGGATAGTCGTACATCAACTCAGAAAACTCATCGGTGATGGTTTTAAAGTTGAAATCCCGGACACTCTCGCTAATGGCGCTGCCTAATACCTGCTCTAATGCCGGAATAATGGGCATAATATCGGTGTTGGGGGCCAGAAAGCCTAACGCCACAAAATCGTCGGCCAAGGACAAATAATCGCGGTTGAGCAGATGAACCACCGACGAAGCAATGGTTTCTTTGGTGACTTCGTTGAGTTGATCCATCATGCCAAAGTCAATATAAGCCATGCGGCCATCGGGCAGGATAAACAAGTTGCCGGGATGGGGGTCAGCGTGAAAGAAACCAAATTCTAGCAGTTGACGTAACCCGGAGGTTACGCCGACTTCAATGACATGATCGGCATCTAAGCCTGCCGCTTCTATACTGGTGCTGTCGGTGAGTTTAAACCCATTAATCCACTCTAAAGTTAAAACCCGTTGAGAGGTGTAGCGCCAATAAATTTTCGGGACTTTTACTGTGGGGTCGTCTTGGAAGTTAGCGGCGAATTTCTCGGCGTTGCGGCCTTCGTTAATATAGTCGATTTCTTCAAACAGTTTTGTACCAAATTCATCGACAATCAGCGCTAGGTCATACCCCAGGTTCAAGGGTAAAAAAGGCGCAGCCCAACTTGCTAACCAGCGCATTAAGAACAAATCTAAGCTGATGCGGGGTTCTAAGTTCGGCCGTTGCACTTTGAGGGCGACTTCTTCACCACTGTACAAAACCGCCCGATACACTTGGCCTAAACTCGCGGCCGCAATCGGTCGAGGAGAAATTTCTTTAAAGATTTCTTTAATGGAACGACCGAGTTCTCGTTCGACAATCGTAAAAGCTAATTCGTGATCGAAGGGAGGGAGTTGATCTTGAAGTTTTGTAAGTTCTTCGAGATAGTCCTTACGCACCAAGTCGGGACGGGTGGATAGGGCTTGCCCAACTTTAATGAAAGTGGGCCCGAGATGAGTTAAAGTTTCCCGTAGATCGGTCGCTCGTTTGTACTTGTTTTTCTCGGTTTTATCGCGCCAACGATCCCACAACAAGCGCCAGATAAAACCGCCCATAATCCACAAAGTTGCGATAATCCGGCCAATAATAGCAAGGGGGCGGCGGCGATAATAACGGGCTATCCTTTTTGCGTCGTATTCCATTCGTTGTTTTTCTCCCGGTTGGATTCGGGGAAACTCCACAATTCGATCCTGATTCACTTCAGTTTTTATAATGTTTTAAAAGCTAATTTTTAAGTAAAGTATACAGAAATACAAAATTCTTAACTTAATCCTACACGATCCCGGCAATTAAGTGGACGTTAATTGGTCAAAGAGTTTAGCAAGAATGGTGTTTGACCATAAAAAGCCTTCAGGATCGCTTAAACGTAAAGATTGACGATCCCAAGAGACTAAACCGCGATCGCGCTCGGATTTGAGGACGGATTTAATTTGAGTCACCACATTTTCGCCAAAATGAGCAGCAAGGCGATCGAGGTTAATTCCTGTTGCTAATCGCAGCCCTAACATTAGGGTTTCTAATAATATTTCGGTTTTATCTTGAACGGGACTAATAATTGGACAACCGCGCTCGATCCACTCATAATATTCTCGTCGGGTGCGCGATCGCGTGAAGCGTTGGCCATTAAAATAACTGGCTGCCCCCATACCAAAACCATAATAGGGTTCGTTCCGCCAATACACCCGATTATGACGACATTGAAAGCCCGGTTGAGCATAATTTGAGATTTCATAATGCTCAAAACCGGCTCTTGTTAATTCTTGCTGTGCCAAGCGATACATTTCGGCAGTATCTTCATCATTGGGAAGGGGTTTTTCTCCCGGTTGATATTGCTTGCCAAAAGCGGTGACGGGTTCTAAAACCAAGTCATAACTCGAAATATGCTGAGGCGCGATCGCAATGGCTTCTCGGAGCGTATTTTGCCACTGAGTTAAGGTTTGATGGGGCAATCCTGAGATGAGATCGAGACTAAAATTTTGCACCCCCACTTGCCTTAGTAAATCAACCCCTTGAAAAATATCCTTGCGTCGGTGCGATCGCCCACAAGCCTGTAAAATCTCATCCTCAAAACTCTGTACCCCCAAGCTAAACCGATTCACCCCCGCTTGGGTATAACCTTGGATTTGCTGTAGGGTAAACGTTCCGGGGTCTACCTCCATCGAAATCTCCGCATCCGGTACAATCGTGAAACGAGCCTCTAACGCCGCTAAAATCTGCTCCAACTGCCCCACAGACAACAGTGAAGGAGTCCCTCCTCCAAAAAACACCGTTTGCAAAGGACTATCAAACTTAACCCCTTGCTGAATTTCGCGACAGATTGCCTCGACATAGCGAGCAATCGATTGTGACGTTTCCCCCGTCGCTTTATCCCCCACCACCGAAATCGCAAAATCGCAGTAATAACAACGACGACGGCAAAAAGGAATGTGGAGATAAGCCGCTTGGGGATAATTTACAATGAACAATTTATAATTAACAATGATTGAACCATTTACAATGTACAGTTTTTTAGGGATTGGGCTTTCTTAGGTATTGGGCAGTAGGGAGTAGGGATTAGGGAGTAGGGATTAGGGATTAGGCAGTAGTAGGTTGGGTAGAACAGAACGAAGTGAAACCCAACAACCAACAACCAACAACGATAAGATGAAAAACGTAGTCCTAGCCGGCCTTTCATGACCAAAAATTCTGGGTAACAAGCCTCCTCCCTTTTCAACTCGATCGAAAGAAAAATTTTCCTAATTTCAAGGTACTGACTTAGCTGCGGTAGTCACTGATAACTGATAACTGATAACTGATAACTGAAATGACCTCTGTTCTCCTCGATCCCCCCAAACTCAATGCACCGATTATTTGCAAACTAGATAACGGTTTAACCATTATCGCCGAGCAAATGCCCGTTGAGGCCGTAAATCTCAATATTTGGTACAACATCGGTTCGGCGGTAGAAGCCGATGCAATCAACGGTATGGCGCACTTTCTCGAACACATGATGTTTAAGGGAACGCCGCAATTATCCGCCGGAGAATTTGAACGGGCAATTGAGGAGCGAGGGGCAGTTACCAATGCAGCTACCAGCCAGGAATACACCCATTATTACATCACCACAGCCCCGAAAGATTTTGCAGCGCTGGCACCATTACAGTTTGAGGTGGTGACTAATCCTCAAATCGCAGATATGGCTTTTGAGCGAGAGCGCTTGGTGGTATTAGAGGAAATTCGCCGTTCGGATGATAACCCCAGTCGGCGCACCTTTCAGCGAGCCATGGAAACTTGTTTTAATTGTTTGCCTTATCGTCGTCCGGTTTTGGGGCCCCCGGAAGCGATCGCGCAATTTACCCCTCAACAAATGCGATCGTTTCACGCCCAATGGTATCGCCCTCAAACCATGACCGCAACAGTGGTGGGTAATCTTCCCGTCGATGAGTTGATTGAAATTGTCGCCACAGCCCACGCTGAAGCCGAGGAACATCGGCATCAAAGTCGCCCTCCCATTGTATCTCCCCCACAGTTTGAGCCAGAACCCGCTTTCACAGAAGTGGTGCGCCGCGAATACACCGACTCGCGACTGCAACAAGCCCGTTTGATCCTGTTGTGGCGAGTTCCGGGGATGGTGGATTTGGCCGATACTTACGCTTTGGATATGTTAGCGGCAGTGTTGGGACAAGGGAAAATGTCTCGCTTGTTTCGGGATTTGCGCGAAGATCGCAAGTTAGTTACAGCCATTGGTGCGAGTAATGTCACCAAAGGAGTGCAGGGGATGTTTTATATTGGCGCACAACTTCCTTCGGAGAATGTGGCTGACGTTGAAGCCGCGATCGCGCAACATTTAGAGTGTTTCCGTACCGAGTTAGTGGCAGAAATCGATCTAGCGCGAATTCGCACCAAAACCGCCAATCGCTTTGTTTTTGGCAACGAACGACCGAGCGATCGCGCCAATTTGTACGGTTACTATTATTCCCAGATGCAGGATTTAGAACCGGCTTTAACCTATACCCAACGCTTACAAGCTGTTACCGCCGAAGATGTGAGAATTGCTGCTCGACGCTATCTTACCCCCGATGCCTTTGCCATGGTGGTCGTACATCCGGACAAATCACGGCAAAATTGAGGCAGCAGAACGTTAAAGATGAGATTATGTGGACAGAGATTGCGGCAAAAATTAGCGAAACAACTCAGCAAAAATTTGAGGTGACACAGCAGAAAACCGTTGGGGGAGGCTGTATTAATCAAAGTTATGCCGTCAGTGATGGCGATCGCACCTTTTTTGTGAAGCTCAACAATCCTGCACAACTGGAAATGTTCGCGGCCGAAGCCGCAGGACTCGAAGCCATGTATCAAACCCAGACCATTCGAGTGCCTAAACCGATTTGTACCGGAACCAGCGATCGCCACAGTTACATTGTCCTCGAATGGCTCGAATTTGGGCGCGGTAGCTCACAATCTTGGCAAGAAATGGGGCGCAAACTCGCCGCCATGCACCAATACCAAGGTTCAGAAAAATTCGGTTGGGATCGCAACAACACCATCGGTTCAACTCCTCAAATTAATGACTGGATGGAGGATTGGAGTGAGTTTTTTGCCGTAAAACGCATTGGCTATCAGTTGCGTTTAGCCAAGCGTCGCGGCGGTTCTTTTCCCGATACAGAAACTGTAGTAGAAGCCGTTCGCGAACAGTTGCGATCGCATCAACCCCAACCCTCCATCCTCCACGGGGATTTATGGTCGGGAAATGCCGCTTGTACCGCAGACGGCGAACCGGTTATCCTCGATCCGGCGACTTATTGGGGCGATCGCGAAGCCGATATTGCCATGACCGAATTATTCGGCGGTTTTCCCTCAGCCTTTTATCAAGGTTATAACGCCGTCTGGCCCCTTGATGACGGTTACCGACAACGAAAATCCCTCTACAACCTCTACCACATTCTTAACCACTTTAATTTGTTTGGTGGCGGCTACGGTTCCCAAGCCCAAAGCACGATTAAACGACTTTTGAATTAAGTTGTTGGTTATTGGTTGTTGGTTATTGGTTATTGGTTGTTGGTTATTGGTTGTTGGGCGGGGTTTCCCCGCCCCTACATAGCGATTGCCGATTGCCCACTGCCTACTGCCTATTGCCCAATACCCAAGAAAGCCCACTACCCCAAAAACGCTCGGTATCATTAAGAAATAACAGTCATTCATAAATACCAAAATGCAAACCACGGCTTTAAACCTACTGGCGATTGGGATTTTCATCATGACGCTTTCGGTGTTATTGAGTCCCTTGCTGCAAATATCGCCTTTTATTCCCACTGGAATTACCTTCGCCGTGTTGGGGTTAATTACCGCCGATACCTTGGGCTTGCAGGGGAAAGGCATGACTCTACTGCTCGATGGGGTATCGCGGTTTTCTGGGGAGTATCGCGATCGCGTGGTACGCCATGAAGCCGGGCATTTTCTCGTCGCTTATCACCTCGATATTCCCATCAAAGGCTATACGCTCAACGCCTGGGAAGCCCTCCAACAAGGCCAAAATGGCATCGGCGGCGCGATCGTCGATACAGAAGCCTTACTGCCCGAAAAACTGCCGCCTGGGGAGCTAAAACAACTCATTGACCGCCTCTGTGCCGTTTGGATGGCGGGTATTGCCGCCGAAACCCTCAGCTACGGTGAAGCCAAAGGCGGCCGCGACGATCGCGAAAAGTTAGCCGCGACACTCGATTATTTCGGTCGTCCGGAGTCAGAAACCCCCTTAAAGCAACGTTGGGGTGAGTTACAAGCCACAACCCTTTTAAAAGAACATCAAAACGCTTATGAAGCTTTAGTCACCGCGATGCAAACTCAAACCAGCGTCAGCGAATGCTATCAAATTCTGCAACAGTTTTCCCCTGGACAGGCAGCTTTGCTGTGGGGGAAAAAATGACCAATGACCAATTACCAATTACCAATTGAGGGAATAAGAGCGAACACCAACAACCAATAACCAACAATCCACAACCAATCTTTGCTAAGATGAGAAAAGCTGTAACAAATTGTTACGCCAATTTTATATGTAATTTCAGCTTTTTAATCTCAGGCAGTATCAATGTTAGACCAACTGCTGGACTCCAGCTTTGAAGCCAGCTTCACCCTTCCTCTGTTATTAATCGTTTTAGTCGCCTTAGAAGCCGTCCTCTCGGCGGATAACGCGATCGCCCTCGCCGCGATCGCCCGTGGACTCGAAAACCAAAAACAACAGCGTCGAGCGCTCAATATTGGTTTAATCTTTGCTTATGTGCTGCGCGTTGCCTTAATTTTAACGGCGAGTTGGGTCATTCGCTTTTGGCAGTTTGAAGTAGCCGGGGCGTTATATTTGCTGTGGTTGGTGTATCGCTACTTCAGCAGTAATAGTGATGGCGATTCAGAGCATCACGGCTTGAAGTTTGCTTCATTATGGCAAGCGATCCCGATGATTGCCGTCACAGATTTAGCCTTTTCCCTCGATAGCGTCACCACCGCGATCGCCATTTCCGACCAAATTTGGCTGGTCATTGTCGGCGGCACCATTGGCGTGATTGCTTTGCGCTTTTTAGCCGAATTATTCATCCGGTGGTTGCAAGAATATTCCAACCTCGAAGATGCAGGCTACATCACCGTGGGGCTAGTGGGAGTACGTTTGCTAATCAAAGCCTTATTGCCTGCTTATGTTCCCCCAGAATGGCTGATGATCGGCATTATCGTCGCCATTTTTGCCTGGGGATTCTCAGAGCGATCGCAACCCAAAACTCCCATTAATTCCTAATTCAGAACCCCGGTTTTGCCAAAAAACCGGGGTTCTAAACGTCCAAAGCTAACTTACTCGTACAACCAAGTTAAGCGACTCGGTTCCCAAGCCACTAATTCTTCATTCTTGAACCATAAACTGATTTCTTCTTTTGCGGTTTCCGGTGCATCCGAACCGTGAATCAAGTTACGGCCGAGGTCAACCCCGTAATCACCGCGAATTGTACCCGGTTCAGCAGCCAGAGGATTTGTCGCCCCAATGAGTTTCCGGGCAGAGACAATCACATCTTTGCCTTCCCAAACCATGGCAATGACGGGACTCGAAATAATAAAGTCTACCAAACCACTAAAAAACGGTCTTTCTTTGTGAACCGCGTAATGTTGTTCGGCCAACTCGCGAGACACCGCAACCATTTTTAAACCCACCAGACCAAAGCCTTTGGCTTCAAAGCGCTTGATAATATCGCCAACTAAGTGACGTTGTACGCCGTCGGGCTTGATCATAATGAATGTCCGTTCCAAGATTCCCTCCTCTTGAATTTACAATTCGATACAAAAGATACAGTAGCAGTTATTGGTTATTGGTTGTTGGTTATTGGTTATTCGTTGTTTGTACCGTTTTCCCAAAATTCCCTAATTGGTCATTGGTAATTGGTAATTGCTTCCTCCTCTTCCCCCTCCTCCCACTGCCCACTGCCTAAAAAACTGATGACTGATGACTGATAACTGATAACTGAAGAAACCCCACTCCCCCCGATTGCCGATTGCCGATTGCCGACTGCCCCTTAGATACTGATAACTGAAGAAACCCCACTGCCCAAAAAACTGATTACTGAAGAAACTGCCTAACAATCCAGTCCACCGCATCAACGAGATCGGCGGCAATATAGACCGGATCGGCGTGATGTTGATAATCTCCAGTTAAAACCCGTTTGCCATAGCCCGTTTTAACTAAAATACCCTTTGCCCCCACATTATTGGCCATATCAACATCTGTAGCTTTGTCCCCTACCATATAGCTTTGGGACAAATCGAGGTCGTATTCCCAAGCGGCAGCGACTAGCATTCCCGTATTGGGTTTGCGCCAGGTACTCCAGCGAGCCAATTCTGGGTTTTTGCCCCCTGCGGGGGGGCTGAGGGTGTGACAAGAATACACCGCGTTGAGTTTGGCCCCGGCTTCTTCGTGCAGCAAGCGACACAAGCGGTTATTGAGGGCGGTGATATGGTCGAGGGGATAGTAACCCCGGGCCGCCCCGGCTTGGTTGGTGACCAAACAACAAAAGAGATTGAGGTCGTTGAGACGGCGGACGGCTTGGGCAACGCCGGGGATCAAGTTCAAGTCCTCAAGTTTGTAGATGTAACCCACTTCTTGGTTGAGGACTCCATCGCGGTCGAGGAAAATTGCTGGTTTAGCCACGCCAAATTTGTTCGAGGACGGTAACCGGGGCAATATCCGCGATCGCGCTGCTAGGCGATTGAATGGCTTTGATTTTCTCGCTGTTAGGGGGAATGAGTTTTTTCGAGTCGGTGGGGCCGAATAAGGCGATGGTATAAGTCCTGACAGCGATCGCGAGGTGCATCGGCGCACTATCGGTACACAGCATCAAGTTGGCCCCGGCAATAAAGGCAGCGAGTTTGCCAATATCTGGCGGGGAAATGGTCAAAACATTTTCTGTGCCTCTGAGAACTTCTTTGACCAGGGCGTTGTCTTCGGGGCCTTTGAGTAATACAACTGGCACATTGGGTTGTTTGTCTTGAATGTCTTTGATGATGTTGATCCAGTTTTGGGCGGGGTAAATCTTATTAATGCCTTTTTCGAGGGCCAATCGACTCGAACCGCCATGAATGAGGATATAACCGCTTTCGCTGAGGCCGAGGCGTTTTTGTTCGGCTTCGGCCCAATTGATGTCTTTGCGCGGGACGCTGATGCCGACAGGAGGACAGGGGGTTTGAATCCCTAAACCACTCACGAGATCGTGATACATCCCGGCAGCGTATTGTTCGGGCTTGAGGGGAACGGGATTGGTGATAAACCAAGAATTACTGGTTTCGTAGCCGACCCGCGTCGGAATGCCATTGAGCCACAGCAGTAAGCCCACAGTCCAGCGTTGGCCGAGGGTGAGGGCAACATCATACTCGCGATCGCGAATCACCCCCAAGAGATTGAGATAATCTGCCAAGCCGTTGCGGTCTTTGTAGTCGAAAAGGAGAACATCATCCACCGCCGCACAAACGCGATAAGCGGCTTTAGAGCGCGGTTCGACTAAAACATCAATGGCTGCGTTGGGATAGGTTGCTTTGAGGGTTTCTAGGGTTGGGAAAAAGAGGATTTGGTCGCCAATTCCACCAGGAACGAGGGCTAGTATTCGCATCTTCTTTGTTTTTGTTTAAGAAGTAAAGTTAGAGAGCTTAAAGATTTAAACCAGATTTTACTTTAGTAGTTTTTTGAGACCAGACCCAAGTTTATAGCGCTTTGCCCCAAAAATCGGCAACAGAGAACAGAACTTAAAAATGATGATTGCTGAAGGCAGGTATCGCTCAAGTCAAAAATTCCTGTTGATGACAAGCCGAGGGAAGCATGACTATAGGTTGCGCCTGACCCCTACAATTCTAAGGGAAGAAATACCTACTCATCACAATCTTTTGCCAGATTTTAGACCTATGCACTTATTAATCCCTGCCGCCGGGATGGGTCGGCGGATGAAGCACTCTCGCAATAAATTGCTCTTAACTTTGTTGGGAAAGCCGCTTTTGGCCTGGACTTTAGAGGCCGCGATCGCCTCTGACCCCATTGAGTGGATCGGCATTATGGGACAACCGGAAGACTTTGCCGATTTTCAAGAAATCATCACTGCACTAAAGCGCCATAAACCCATTAAATTAATTGTGGGGGGTGCAACTCGCCAAGAATCGGTTTATAACGGCTTACAGGCGCTTCCTAATGCCGCAGAGCGCGTTCTGATTCACGATGGCGCTCGTTGTTTGGTTACGCCGGATTTGTTCGCTCGTTGCGCGATCGCCCTACACGATTGTCAGGGTTTAATTGCAGCGATTCCGGTCAAAGATACGATCAAAGTTGTGAATGACGAGGCGGCGATCTGCGATACTCCCAATCGCGATCGCCTCTGGGCTGCCCAAACTCCCCAAGGCTTTGCGGTCCAAGTGTTAAAGGACTGTCACGATCGCGGCAAATCTTCTGCCTGGCAAGTCACCGATGATGCGGCGTTACTGGAAAAATGCGGCTTGACCGTCAAAATTGTCGAGGGAGAAGAAACGAATCTCAAAGTGACAACTCCCATTGACCTCGCGATCGCGGAGTTTATTTTACGTCAACGGGGCGTTTGAACAGTTATCAGCCATCAGTTATCAGTCATCAGTTTTTTAGGCAGTGGGCAGTGGGAGGAGGGGGAAGAGGAGGAAGCAATTACCAATTACCAATGACCAATTAGGGAATTTTGGGAAAACGGTACAAACAACGAATAACCAATAACCAATAACTAATAACCGATAACCCAGGACAAATGACCAATGACCAACGATCAATGACTAATTTTATTGATTTTTGTAACAAGGTATTTCCCAACTTGCCCATCATGGCGCAAATTGATTGAAGTACATAGCATTCAGGAGTTGATTTAATATGGGCCCTTTAACAGATGTTCAAATTCTCAGCGCGTTAGTCATCGCACTGATTCCTGGCCTTTTAGCGTTTCGTTTAGCCACTGAATTGTACAAATAGAAACAATCCATCTCAAAAAGCATCAAGATTTGATGCGGTTTGAAAAAGGCGACGGTCATCTAGTCAGAGATGCGATCGCCTTTTTTTTTCGGAAAATTCGCGATCGCCTTTGCAAGTCTGAAGAAAATTGTCTGATACGATAAAGTCAAAGCCGAAAACAGTTCTCTCAAATTAGCTCAAACAAATTGCAATCGGCTAATTTTTCAGTAGAACTCCAGCTTAAAATCAATGTGCTATATCCTTTGTACCTTCCACTCTGGGAGAAAGGAATATAGTACTGCTTTCACGGGATTTTATTTCATGACTGCACTTCCTAAACCATCAGCTTCTACTCCAACGCCGCCCACGCGCCGCGTTGTGCCTTTGTCGGCATCAAAGCGCCCTCGGTATCATTATGGCGCTTTAACCCTAGAAACCAGCTTGAAAGTCTGCGTGAATAGTGTCATTTCTATGGCCGCGATCGCGGCTTTGAGTAATCTCATCCCTTATCTAGTTTCTCATCAAGCCAAATTGCGCGAAATTCGCACCGAAGTCCGCGAAACCGAATTGCAAGTCAATCAACTCCAAGATAAATTTAGTCGCAGCTTTGACCCCAGCCAAGCCGAAAGCGTCATGATCGAACAAAGCGCTCGCATCAATCCCAATCAACGCCGCGTCGTTTGGGTCGAAAAGCCCAAGGCTCAAACTGCTTCAGAAAATACGGTGAGCGATCGCAAACTGGATTAATCTCGTAAGATTCAACAATCGCGATCGCCAAAATCAGCCATCTATTTTATTGATTTTTCGGTGTAATTCCTCGTTATTTCCCTAACCGCTTAGTTTCTCAAAGCAATGGATGCCATTACCCTGAATCTCGATGCCATTTCCCTGACAGAGGAGCAGTTTTTTCAACTCTGTTCTCACAATCGCGATTTGAGATTTGAGCGCAACGCCAATGGAGACTTGATTATTATGCCCCCGACTGGTGGAGAAACGGGACACCGCAACGCAGGCTTAACGGCTCAAGTATGGCTGTGGAACGAGCAAAATCAAACCGGGATGGTTTTCGACTCCTCGACCGGGTTTCGCCTCCCAAACGGTGCGAATCGTTCCCCTGATGTGGCTTGGCTAACCCTAGAGCGTTGGAATTCTCTCACCGTCGCGCAACAACAGCGATTTTTGCCTTTATGTCCTGACTTTTTAATCGAGTTGCGCTCCCCCACCGACACCTTAACCGCAGTACGCCAAAAAATGACAGAATACCGCGATAATGGTATGCGCTTGGGTTGGCTGATCGATCCCATCGAGAAAAGGGCAGAAATTTATCGTCCTAACGCTGAAGTCGAAACCCTCAACCGACCCTCCAGTTTATCAGGAGAAGCCATATTACCTGGTTTTGTCTTGAACCTTGAACGAATTTTGTAATTTTTGGCCAACATCAGGAAATCGCTATGATGAAGGGCAGATTTATTTGATGATTCCTGAAAAACAATGGCCAACTCTGCCAAAATTCTGGCATTTGCCGGAAGCGCTCGCCAAGATTCCTTTCACAAAAAACTGGTAAAAATCGCTGCCCAAGGCGCGGAAAACGCGGGCGCTACTGTAACTTACCTCGATTTGCGCGATCTGCCGATGCCTTTATACGACCAGGATTTAGAAGCAGAACAGGGCTTACCCGATAACGTTTTGCAGTTCAAATCTTTGCTGAAATCCCATCAAGGCTTCTTACTGGCTTGTCCCGAATACAACAGTTCTATTACTCCCTTGCTCAAGAATGCCATTGATTGGGCTTCCCGTCCCGAACCGGGAGAACCCCCTTTATCCCTAACTTGTTTCAAAGGCAAAACGGCGGTATTGATGAGTACCTCTCCGGGGGGTTTAGGGGGATTGCGGGGCTTAAATCACGTTCGCTCGATTTTAAGTAGTATTGGCGTATTGGTGTTACCGGATCAAAAATCTATTCCCAATGCCTATCAAGCCTTTGACGAAGGGGGAAATTTGAGCGATGAGGAGCAACAAAAATCAGTTCTGGCATTGGGTCAAAAGTTGGCACAAGTTTTGGCCAAGTTAGGGGGTTAGTCCTTGGTTCTTTGTCCTTTGTGGTTCGTTACCTTACAATCGGTTAAACTTTTGATCTCCCCCGCCTTTGAGGGATAATAGAAATCAAAAAAACACCGATGACTAACCGCTTTCGCACTGCTGTCCGAGCCAAAGAATTTCTGATTACCGCCGAAGTTGCGCCGCCGAAAGGGAGTAACCCCACTCACGCGATCGCGATGGCCCAAAGCCTTAAAAATCGCGTTCATGGAGTTAATATTACCGATGGCAGTCGGGCAGTGTTGCGAATGTCTTCCTTAGCCATGGCGGTGATTTTACAGCAACAGGACATCGAACCGATTTGTCAAATGGCTTGTCGCGATCGCAACGTCATCGGCTTACAAGCAGACCTCATGGGGGCTTCAGCTTTAGGAATCCACAATATCTTAGCTTTAACCGGCGATCCCGTTAAAGCTGGCGATCACCCCACAGCCAAAGCGGTTTTTGAGCTTGAATCCGTCCGTTTGCTGAAATTGATCGGGAAACTCAACTCAGGCTTCGATTTTAACGATAAAGCTCTACCCGACGATCCCACAAACCTTTTTGCAGGGGCTGCTGTCGATCCTCAACTCAAAAGCTGGTCGAGCCTACAAAAGCGGTTTGAGCGCAAAGTCGAAGCAGGGGCGCAGTTTTTCCAAAGTCAGTTAGTCACGGATTTTGAGCGCTTGGATAAGTTTATGCACCAAATCGCTGCCGGAACAGATAAACCGATATTAGCCGGAATTTTTCTGCTCAAATCTGCCAAAAATGCTCAATTTATTAACCGTTGCGTCCCTGGAGTCGATATTCCTCAGCATATTATCGACCGACTTGCTGCTGCCAGCGATCCTCTTTATGAAGGGATGAAAATTGCTGCCGAACAAGTCCGCCTTGCCAAAGAGATTTGCCAAGGAGTTCACATGATGGCGGTGAAAAAAGAAAACTTAATTCCTCAAATTCTCGATATGGCGGGGATTAAACCCCTGGGGAAATGAGCGAGAATAACGTTAGATGCACCTAACGGGTTTATTCGGGAACCCATTCCGGGTCAATTTGGTCAAAACTACCACCAATGCCGATTCCGGTTTCAAAAATCTCAGCATCAACAATCGTCATGTCATTCATCGACGCGCCAAAGACATCAACATCATAAAGCTTGGCGGCGGTGAAGTCAGCTTCGTCTAAATTCGCATCCCGCAGGGTGGCATTTGTGACAAAAGCCGAAGTTAAATTTGCACCTTCTAAATTCGCGCCTGTCAAATCTGCGCCTTCTAAATTAGCATCAAACAGATTGGCATTTTGCAAATTAGCTTCGCGTAAATCCGCCCCGATTAAATAAGCTTCGGATAAATCAACACCAGACAAATCTGCACCGTACAAATCGCAACCCGCGCACATCTTGGTTTCTAACAACTGTTCGAGGTGTTCGGGGTTTTCGGCACCAGCCGGAAATGCCAGTAATAAACTTGCTGCTGCCGTTAAAACGGTTAAAGTGGATAATTTCATAGGGCTTACCTCCTTCTAAAGTGGGAAAGGGTTATGCACCGCTTGCACCCACACTTTTATGATATGCCGATTCGGGTAGAGAAAACTAATACACAATGTAAACTCAGTAGAAACCGCGTGCTTACTTTTTCCCTACAAAACTAATCCGTGGGATTGCGGAAATTATCCCGCTATCAGATTATGGGTTTTTAGGGATGGATCGTAAATCCGCCCTATTGACTGCGGTCAAAATGGCTCAAATTCGCTTACGATCGGCTAATGAAAGACTTTTGTTTGAAAACAAATGTGAGGGGAAAGTGGCGATCGCGCAAAACCATACAGAAATCGATTTAGCTCAATACATTGACCATGCTTTGCTACAGCCGACTGTAACGCCCGAACAAATTGCCGCCGGGTGCGAGCAAGCCATTCAATACGATTTTCCAACAGTATGCGTCTATCCCGCCGCAGTGCGTCAAGCGGTGGAAATTCTACACGGAAAATCACCTCAAGTTTGCGCTGTCATTGGTTTTCCGTCCGGTGCAACTACAACAAAAACCAAACTCTACGAAGCCCAAGAAGCCGCCAGCAACGGTGCGACAGAACTTGATGTAGCGATCAACTTGGGAATGCTGCAATCGGGGCGAACTGACGAAATTTATCGAGAAATTGCCCAAATTTGTGAAGAAACCGGACAAACCGTGAAGGCGATTTTAGAAATGACGGTACTCACTCCCACGGAAAAACGTCTCGCGGCGGAAATTTGTATGGATGCGGGAGCCGCGTTTTTAAAAACCAGTACGGGCTGGTTTGGAGGGGCAACTCTAGACGATGTGAAGCTATTGAAGGATATAGGGAAAGGTAGAGTGGGAATTAAAGCATCCGGGGGAATTCGCACCGCAGATGATGCGATCGCGCTCATTTTAGCAGGTGCAACGCGCTTAGGCACTTCTAAAGGGGTTGAGTTACTCCAGCAAAGAGAACAATCTGGGAAATGATCGATAGAAGAGCAACTGCCCAAAAACTGATGAGGCGATGACTCTCGCGCGAAACGTTAATTTCCCTTTTTGAGGCTGTAGTGCTTCTTTAGTCTAGCTTTGAGC
>JBKHDX010000011.1:0-37121 GCA_046541115.1 Spirulinaceae cyanobacterium
CGACAAATGACAAAACCCTCAACTGAACAACCGAGGACGGATGTGATAATGGCGATAACGCCAGTAATCCTGCAAAATTCGATGATGGTCGAAGCATAACGGTTGCGGTAAATCCCAAAGGGAGAAAATGCCTAAATTCTTCGCATCATCGTCCGCTTTCGGTTCTCCCGTGGCGGTTGCGAGAAATACCACACTCAGGGTATGTTTGCGGGGGTCGCGGTTGGGGGCAGAATATACCCCAAACTGCTCAATCAGTTCTACATCTAAGCTGATTTCTTCTTTGGCTTCGCGACAAGCGGCGGTTTCAACCGACTCCCCATAATCGACGAATCCCCCCGGTATTGCCCATCCTAGCGGCTCATTTTGCCGTTCGATGAGGATGATGGGGCGATCGCGTCGGTCGATGAGTTCGATGATAATGTCTACAGTAGGGGCAGGATTGCGATAAGCCATGTTAAGTCCTGGGTGAGATTTTCCACCCCTCAGCCTACTATTGCACCGGGATTATTCGTCAATCCGAGTCGCCATCACAGCATAAAAGGGATCGCCACCTCCCAAACCCAACATATGCAAAACCAAGGGTGTAACGGGTTTTTGCACGATAACTTCCGGTTGGCTAAAGCCGGGGGTGGACTGAAAGTAACGCTTGACTAATTGGACTCGTCCCGGTTCGCTATTATCTCGCCACGCCGCGATCGCTTTTTGGTAAAACATCCGATTCGAGAAACTGACAATCGCCTTTCCCCCGGGCTTGAGAATGCGGTGAATTTCGCTAAAGACTGCATCGGGATATTGTAAATACTGCACCGACACCGCAATCAAAACCGCATCAAAATCTGTATCGGGCAGGGGGATTTTAGGGTTCTCGTTGAGATTTTGGACGAAATAATGGTCTAAACGCGGGTTTTTGCTCAATTCTTCGGCATTTAAGCCGTGACCTTCCACATGGGCAAAATCAATGTCGTCGGGGAGATGAGACACCCAACTACTCATTAAGTCTAAAATGCGACTATTCGGTTGCAGTTGGTCGCGATACAGTTGGGTGAGGCGATCGATAAAAGTTTCATCAACGTGGGTGACCAAACGCGGCAAGGCGTAAAAGTCAGCATCGTCGCTAGAGTCGATTTTGGTGCGTTGTTCGGGTCGCAGCAACATGATGTGAGGTTGTGAGATGATCGGCTTTTTTAATATAACGAAATATTAAGATTCGTTGGCAAAGTGGCAGGATGATAGCCGCGATCGCGAAAATTAAACAGGATTTAATCATTTAAGTAGAATTGGTGCGATCGCCACCGATGGGAAGGGTGACAATAATTTCCTGTTCTTCCATATACCATTGGCTTTCATGGACATACTTGACCTCATTTACCGTAAATCGACCGTATTCGTCCTTTTCAGACTCCTGAACCAGGGTTTTGAGGGTGGAAAAGGCTTCTGTACCCACGGGATCGAGAATGCGGCCTAGGGAAATATGAGCCAGTTGTGATTGTTGCCGAGAAGCCCAAGGAAGTTTTTGACCCAGGCGATCGCGAATTTCATCGCAATTGGTGTACCCTTTGACCATCACCGTACCATCAGGAGCAATCAAAAAACCGCGATATTGAATGGTCAGGGGAGAAAAGTCCGCTAACACAGTTTTAACTTGATGCGGCGTTTGTTGTAAGTCAAATTGCAGAACTTTTTCAGGAGGACGCTGAATAATAAAAACTTCCCAGTGATAGTTTTGCGGCCACACTTTATAAAATTGGCAATTTTCCGGTATTTTTGCCACAACTTCGTCGAAAACTTCGTTAAAGCGTTGAGTCAGGGCGTTGGGTAAAGGTAACCCGGCCAGCAATGTCCAGACTTCAAACTGTTTGGGAACAAGGCGATCGCGGCGAACTTCAAACAATTGACGAGACAAAGCCAAAAAATCTGGACTGAAGTCTAGGAAGGCTTCAGTTTGATTTTGAATAGCTTGATAACGTTGATTTAAAGGGGAAAATTGAGAACATAACATTTGATAAAGTTGTTGTTGAGCAAAAAATAAAAAGCGATAATATTTAAATACTTAGAAGCCTTTAAAAAGTAGTCATTACTTAAAAATTATCCCTAAAAATACCATGTTCAAATGACTGCAAATCCGACCTGTTTTTGGCGGAATTTCCTTTGATTTTACCTTAAAATTACTTTGAAATTTTATGCAATTATATAGAAAAATCTAGAAAATTGTGGGAATTTCTCAACAAAATCATACACAATTCCGAGGGATTGAACTTCGAGGTTTGAGCGGACAATTTTGAAATATAAATGCTCCAGTTCTATTTTCAAATTATTGCTTTTTCTGTGAGGTAATTTAAAGTATGACTCATCCCGAATTTCTTAAAAATACCAGCAAAATTTTGATTATTGATGATAGTTCTATTAATATTCATGTTTTGACCAAAATATTAGAAAAAAATAACTATCGTACTGAAATTGCGGAAACCGGCTTGTTAGCGCTTAAAATTGTGCGGCAAAATCGGCCAGACTTGATTTTACTAGACATCATGTTACCCGACATGAACGGCTATGCGGTTTGTAAAATGCTCAAAGCCGATCCCAAAATTCAAGATATCCCGATTATTTTTATGAGCGCCCTCGAAGAAGTCCCCGATAAAGTCAAAGCTTTTGAAGTAGGGGCAGTGGATTACATGACCAAACCCTTTGAACCTGTCGAGATGATTGCCCGCATTGAAACCCATTTGCGCTTGCGATCGCTGCAAGTGAAACTGCAAGAACAAAACCAGCAATTGCAACAAGAAATTCACGATCGCTGTATTGCCGAAACCGCCCTCAAGCAAGCCAACTTACAACTCAAACGCCTAGCGCACCTAGACGGCTTAACCCAAGTGGCGAATCGTCGCTTATTTGACGATACCCTCACCCAAGAATGGCGACGGTTACAGCGCGATCGCTTACCCTTGGCCTTAATTTTAATCGATGTGGATTATTTTAAAGACTATAACGACTTTTACGGTCACCTGGCAGGGGACGACTGTTTAAGGCAAATTGCGCGAGCGCTCAGTCAGGCCGTTAAACGCCCGGCAGATTTAATCGCTCGTTATGGCGGCGAAGAATTTGCTGTGATTTTACCCAACACCAAAACTGAAGGCGCAGTCAACGTCGCCCAACGGATTCAAGATTATATTCACAACCTCGCCATTCCTCACAAACGCTCTCAAGTCCGGAATATAGTCACCGCGAGTTTAGGGGCGAGTTCCCTAGTTCCCTCCCTAGACCAAAGCCCCGAAGACTTAATTGCCTCAGCCGATCGCGCCCTTTATCAAGCCAAACAAAACGGCCGCGATCGAGTGATTGCCGATCGCCTCTTGCACCCCCAACTCATCTAAACCTCAATAAGCGATCGCCAAACCATCAGCCCGAGGTTCAGACCCCGCCATCAACACCTCTCCCTGACGCAAAATAATTTGGCCGCGACCAAATTGACCCACCCCATTCGTCACAGCAATTTTATGACCCCGTTCCCTTAAAGCTGCCACAATTTCTTTTGATACCCCCGGCTCTACCATCGCCTGATTCTCTCGCAAAAAGCGCCACCGGGGAGCATCTAACGCCGCTTGAGGGTTCATCCCATAATCTGCTAAATTCACCACCATTTGCACATGACCTTGGGGCTGCATTTGACCCCCCATCACCCCAAACGGCCCCAAAGGGCCATCGCCTTTGGTCAAAAAACCGGGAATAATCGTGTGAAAAGGTCGTTTTTCCGGAGCCACTTGGTTCGGATGATTCTCTGCCAACGTAAAGCCCGAACCGCGATTATGCAACGCAATCCCCGTTTCCGGCACTAAAATACCACTGCCAAAGCCTTCAAAATTCGATTGAATCAAAGACACCATTAAATCGCCATCGGTGGCACACAAATACACCGTATCGCTGTCGGGAAAGCCGGGATCGGCACAGGGAATTGCTTGGGGTTGGATCAGTTGCTGGCGTTGCTGGGCATAACCTTGAGCAAGCAGTTGTGCCGGATCGATAGCCATAAAACGGGGATCGCTGACATACTGATTCACATCCGCAAACGCCAACTTCATCGCTTCAATTTGACGATGATACGTTTCAACCGATTCCCTCGGATAAGCCGCCATATCGTATTTTTCGAGAATATTTAACGCCATCAATGCCGCAATGCCTTGGGTATTCGGCGGAATTTCCCACACCGTTAAATCCCGGTAAGTCGTAGAAATTGGCTCGACCCATTCCGACTGATGGGCCGCGAGATCGCTCACGGTTAAATAGCCCCCCGTGTCGCTGGCAAACGCTTCGATATCCTTGGCAATCTCCCCTTCATAAAAACTTTGTCCCCCCGTTGCCGCAATTTTTTTCAGGGTTTTGGCATGATAAGGACTCGCCCAAATTTCCCCCGCTTTGGGGGCGCGATCGCGAGGAAAGAAAACGTCCCGAAACGCTTGAAATTCCGGCTGTGTTAGGGGTAAAAAGCGCTTTTCGGCGTTTTGCCACAACTGCGCCGTTACCGGGGATACCGGGAAGCCTTCGGTAGCATAGCGAATTGCCGGGGCAAATAAATGCTCAAACGGTAACTCCCCCCATCGTTCCCATAAATCCACCCAAGCGGACACCGCCCCCGGTACAGTCACGGGCAGCCAGCCTAATTCCGGAATCCTAGACAAGCCACTAAAGTTATTTAAAGTTAGGGCTTTAGGGCTTTTTCCCGAACCGTTGAGGCCGTGCAGTTTGCCGTCCCAAATTAAAGCAAAAGCGTCCGATCCCAAACCGTTAGATGTGGGTTCTACCACCGTCAGGGCGATCGCCATGGCTAAAATCGCATCCACGGCATTACCTCCTGCGAGTAACATTTCCGTTCCCGCGATCGCCGCTAGGGGTTGACTGGTCGCCACGGCCCCCCGCTGGCCACAAATGACGCGCCGTCTAGAGGGATAAGGATAGTTCTGGAGGGAGTTATGACAGTTGTCAGTCATCAGCATCTAAGAGGCAGTGGGCAGTAGTCAGAAAAGGGAAAAAGGGGGAAGAAAGTCGCCTTAATTTGAAACCTTAACAAAGTCGATCGGAAACTCAGCCCGATATAAACTCTCAAAAAAGGCGAGAAGATGTACGCTATGACCAATATATTCCCCTTCTTTATGGGGATTAATTGTTCTTGATTAACGGTTTAGGGTATTGAGTTGCACGGTGACGGCCAAACCCTAGCCATTACTGAGTCATCGGCGGTAGAATCTGCCGTACTTTTAATCCCGGTAATGTCGTTTTTTGCGGCACTTGCGCGGGTTCCATGGGGGGGAGTTGTTCGAGTCGTTGTGGCGAAGTCAGGAGTACCCCTAAAACGCTCATGGGGACTTGTAAAAACAAATTACCCAGTAAAAACGCGATCGCCGCCACCAGTAAGCCTAACCAACGCTGCTGAATCACCATCGCTGCCGGAACAGCCAAGGGGGTAAAGCGATACACCTGCCATAATAACGCCATCATCATCCCGGCCGACGCGATCGCCAATATTCTCGTCTTGGGAGATTGAAACGCCGTTAAAATCCGTCGCTGTTGTTCGGTGAGTTGGTCGGGTTGAATCGCCAAAAATAACACACTAAAGATATTAAATGGTCGCGTCCACTGCATCCACAACCACGGCAACACCCCCACAAGAACCAGTAAGATAATTTCTAAACTCAAGGGCATAAAGGGCGATCCCGCCGCTAAACCGATCCACATCCCCTCCAAACATAAAGGCAAAGTCACAATCCCTGCCAAATGAATCCATAAATAAGGCTCAGAACGAAAAGACATTTACTTTTAAACGTGAAGTTCCATAAATTAAATTTACTGCTTCTTTGGGGTTGATTGTTGGTTTTTCCCTCTAACCGGATGTATTGTTTCCCAAAAAAGGAGTCTCCAACCCAACTTAGTCTTTATTGAAAGAGGGGAGAGGGGGAAGAAATTAGATTGTGGCCAACAGCCCATAAAAAAAGGATTGACCGCGATGGTCAATCCTTTTCGCTCAAGGTTTAGGTAGACAGGGTGCGACGTTGTAACACCATTTGATAGGCTTCAATGATGTCGCCTTCTTGCCAATCGTTAAACTTCGATACGCCAATCCCACATTCAAAGCCGGACTTGACTTCCCGCACGTCTTCTTTAAAACGTTTGAGGGAATCGAGCATACCTTGATAAAGGATTTCGTTGCCTCGTTTAACGCGAATAAAGCGATTGCGAACCACTTTACCCGACTGCACATAACAACCCGCTACAGCTCCCTTGCTTACCGGGATAACGGCGCGAACTTCGGCAGTTCCTAAAGCTTCTTCAACTTCTTCCGGTTCGAGTAAACCTTCCATCGCCGCTTGAATATCATCGAGCAGGTTGTAGATGATGTTGTACTCGCGAATATCTACGCCTTCTTTGTCAGCAGAGACACGAGAGCCACTAGCTAAAGCGGTGTTGAAGCCGATAATTACTGCACCACTAGCGGCGGCCAAGTCTACATCCGTTTCGGTGACTTCTCCCGGGGCCGCCAACAGCGTCCGAATTTGGACTTCTTGTTGGGGTAGTTGTTTGAGAGCGGACAGGATGGCTTCAAGGGAACCCTGTACATCCGCTTTAATCACCAAGTTGAGTTCTTTGAGTTCTCCTTCTTGGGCTTGAGCCGATAAGCTACTTAAGCTGACCCGACGAGACGAAACTGCCCGTTGTAAGCGGCTTTGTCGTTGTTTGATCGCCCGTTCGTCTGCGATCGCGCGGGCTTCTTTTTCGCTTTCATAAACGTCGAACTCATCCCCTGCATTAGGAACATCATTTAAGCCCAACACCTCTACTGCGAAGGAAGGCATGGCCGCCTCGACCCGATGGCCGCGATCGTCGATCATGGCGCGAATCTTGCCCAGAGTCGAACCGGCCACTAAGACATCGCCGACTTTCAACGTGCCGTTTTGTACTAACAAAGAGGCAACCGGGCCGCGGGCTTTATCGAGGTGAGCTTCGATCACCGTACCGCGAGCCGTTCGGTTCGGGTTGGCTTCGAGTTCTTCGATTTCAGCCACCAACAAGATCATTTCTAGGAGTTGATCCAGGTTTTCTCCTTGAATGGCGCTCACGGGAACCATAATGGTGTCGCCGCCCCATTCTTCGGGAACCAACCCTTGTTCGGTGAGTTCTTGCTTGATGCGATCGGGGGAGGCTTCGGGTTTATCGATTTTGTTGATCGCCACAATCAACGGCACGCCAGCAGCGCGAGCGTGACTGATCGCTTCTTTGGTTTGGGGTTGTACGCCATCATCAGCGGCCACTACCAAGATGGCAATATCCGTGACTCGCGTCCCTCGGGCCCGCATCGCCGTAAAGGCTTCGTGACCGGGGGTATCGAGAAAGACCACTTGCTCGACTCGATCTTCGTGGGTGACATCGACGTGATAGGCCCCGATGTGCTGGGTAATGCCGCCAGCTTCTCCTTGAGCCACTTTGGTTTTGCGGATTGAGTCGAGGAGGGTTGTTTTACCGTGATCGACGTGACCCATAATCGTCACCACTGGCGGACGACGCTGTAAGCTTTCTAAGTCACCTTCTTCAAGCATTTCTGTGATCTTAGTGGCAGCCGCTTGGGTTTCGGGGGTTTCCACTTCGACACCTAAGTCTTCAGTAATCAGCTTGGCGGTGTTGTAATCAATGGTTTGGGTAATATTAACCGCAATGCCTTTGAAGAACAGCTTTTTGATGATTTCGGTTTCGGGAATCGTCAGGAGGTCTGAGAGTTCCTGTACCGTTAAGTTTTCGGGTAACTGGATGCTTTCAGGGAGTTTGCTTTCTTCAGCTTCTCTTTCCCGACGGCGATCGCGACTATCATTGCCTTTCGACCCACTCGCATCGGCTTTGGTGGGTTTCCGGGTTCTGCTGGGTTTGCTCGGTTGACTCGGCCGAGTCATCGAACTGGGTTTGGGCGGCCGGGCAATGGATAAGCTCACATTGGGAGTACTGCCGCTCCCCCCCGTGAGGCTGGCATCGAGTTCTTCTTCGTCGTCCTCCACAATCAGTTGCGTGCGACGTTTTTTACCGACTTTGGATGTCTTGCCCGCTTTGGCTGATTTGCCGCTTTTGAGTTCGTCTTCGTCTTCTTCCCATTCAGGAGTCCGCTTCGGTGCTTGTCGCGGCGAAGGAGGACGCTTGAGTTTTTGCGGACGGGTGGGGGGTTCGAGTAGGGTCGCTTCTTCGACGCTGTCGTTGTCCTCGTTGTCATTGTCGTCGGTATCGGGTTCGGATTTAGATTTACCCGGCGGCGGATTGAGTTTGGGTTTAGACAGTCTTTGCGGTTTGTTGGCCTCTTTGCTGACCCGGCGATCGCTTTCGTCTGATTCCCCTTTGTCCCCGCTGGGACTGGTGGTTTTTACCTTTTTTTTCGGTTTTTGCAGAATCGGTGCTTCGCTGGGCGTAGATTTTGCTGCTGTTTCCGAAGGCGGGGCTTTGCTCGCCGGCCGGGGGGGTGGGGTTAGTAATTCGGGTTTTGGCTCAAGATCCGACGCATCACTCATCACTTTTTCGGGAGCGACTTCATCCCCTGTTTTAGCAGAAGTTGGGGGTTCTGGGTTGGCCGCCGTTGGGGGTGTGGGAACTTTGAGTTTGGGTTTAGCTGGCGGTTGGGGGGGCGTTAAGCTTGCCGGAGTACTGCTTTCGGCAGCACCGCTTTGGCCATTGCCTTGGTTTTGTTCGAGTTCGAGGTTAGATTTGAGAATTTCGCGAATTTGCGGTTTGCGCGGGCCTTTGGGCCGGGCAAGGGGTTCGTTACGGGGGCGATTGGGGGAGCGGCGCTCTTTGGGCCCTTGGCGTTTGACCATTGCCCGAATCCGTTCGACCGCTTCGTCGGCGACGGTACTGCTATGGCTTTTTACCTCGATATTGAGTTCTTTACAAATTTCGAGGATATCTTTGTTTTCTCGGTTCAATTCTTTTGAGAGTTCGTAAATTCTAGTTTTTCCGTTGTTCATCCAGGCTTGCCTCGTCTTATTTTACCGTTTGCGTTTTTGTGTGAAGATGGAGTTTTTTGGGGGAAGAAAGTAGATTAGAAGAAGATTAATTTAGGGGGTAGTGGGAGCAATTCAAAAACAACTTTTAGGAGGTGTTTTCCCAGGAAATCTCATTGAGAGAATAAAGGTCTAATACAACTATAAAAGTTAGGGATTTTGAGCTTGAGGGGGGGGTGAGGGGGGAGAAGACTCCGCCCCCCGCAGCCGCGATCGCAACTGCTGATAAACTTCTGGGGCAACTTTCGCTTTGAGCGATCGTCCCAAACGATTTTTCTTTTGAGCCACCTCTAAACAATTGTTACGGGGACAAAGGTAGGCCGAACGCCCTATCCCCTGGTCTAATTGTACCTGTCGTGATGGATGGACTCGCACAATTCGCCAAAAGTCTTGTTTGGGGGCGATGTGGCGACAGCTCACACAACGTCGTAAATTGGGTTTCATAACCAATGGTATCGACTACAGGGACTCCAAGACCCGGAGGTTTGAGATTTTTCAAGGGCGGCGGGTCTGGCTGGGGGCGATCGCGCGTTACGCTTCGATTTCTTCGACGGATTCGTCGGTTTCAAAGTCCGCTTCTGTTTCCCAGTCTTCCGCCAAATCCGCTGGCGCGATCGCCTCTTCGTCCGCTGCGGCTTGGGCTTCTAATTCTTTTTGCTGGCGATATTTGGCGGTATCTTTGATATCGATTTTCCACCCCGTTAAACGAGCTGCTAAACGCACATTCTGGCCTTCTTTACCAATGGCCAAACTCAGTTGGTTTTCTGGCACTAACACCAAAGCTTGACGTTCTTCGGGATTAATTAGGATTGTTTCATCCACGGTCGCCGGACTCAAGGCATTAGCGATATAGGTAGCCGGGTCGGGCGACCAACGAATCGCATCAATTTTTTCACCGCGCAACTCATTGACCACCGCTTGAATGCGCGATCCCCGGGCCCCGATACAAGCTCCTACGGGATCGACATCTCGTTCTAGGGTATCTACTGCTATTTTAGTGCGCGGGCCCACATGGCGAGAAGGGGGGTTTGCCTCACGAGCGACGGCCACAATCCGTACCACTTCATCTTCGATTTCCGGGACTTCGTTGGCAAACAAATACACCACTAACCCCGCCGCAGCCCGGGAAACAATCAGTTGCGGCCCCCGACTCGAACCATCCCGCACTTTTTTCAGGTACACCTTAAAGGTGGCGTTGGCGCGATAGTTGTCGTTGGGGAGTTGTTCCCGTTTGGGGAGTTCTGCTTCGACTTCGGGCTGACCCACGGCACTGGTTACGGCCATAATCGCCGATTGACGCTCAAAACGTAATACCCGGGCGGTCAAAACTTCGGATTCGAGGTCTTGGAATTCTTCTTGAATAATTTTCCGTTGTTGATCTCGGAGTTTTTGCAGCAAAACCTGCTTGGTTTGAATGGCTGCCATGCGTCCAAATTCTTTTTGATCGGGGGTCACATCCAAAACCACCGAATAACCGGCTTGGGCTTCGGAGGTGACTTGTTGCACTTCTTTGAGGGCAATGTGATGATCCGAGTCGAGGTCTTCGATTTCTTCGACGATCAGCTTTTTCGACAAAATCCGAAAGCCTTCGTCTTCTGTGTCTAACTCAACTTCAAAGTTATCAAAATAATCTTCGCTATATTGCTGACGAGTATCCAAGCTTTGGGAACGACGATAGCGTTCGTATCCTTTGAGGAGGGCTTCTCGCAACGCTTCTTCAACGGCGGATTTGGGTAAATTGTGAATCGAACTGATCTCGTCGATCATGTCGCGTAGACCAGGCAAACTAACCAGAGACATAATCTCTTTTTCTCCTTTCTGAATTATATGGATATGCTGCAATAAGAGTTAAATCGTCAAGTTTAAACAAACTTGCGGTTGGGGATTTAATCTCTAACACCGCGTTGGCGTTGTTTTTTGTTGAGATTGGGCGGTGTTATCGTTTGTCGTCGAGTTGCACCTTGGCGATGCGATCGCGGGGGATGGCGATCGCTTTTCCCTTTTGATTTAAATACACTGATTCCTCATCGCGTCCTTGTAAGTTCCCACGCCATTCTTTTTTGCCGTTGTAGGGGGCATAAGTTTTCACAAGGACCTGAAAGCCTTTAAAAGCAATAAATTCTCGCTCTGTGGCTAACTGTCGCGATACCCCCGGACTCGAAATTTCTAGCACATAGGAGTCCGGCAGTAATTCAGAGGCATCTAGGTCTGCTTCTAAGGCCCGACTCATCTTTTCGCAGTCGTTTAAACTGGTGTCTGCTTTGGGGTTACGGACATCCACCCGCAAGACAGGTGGCTTTTTGTTGGTTTGGAATACGGCTCCAACCAACTCTAAGCCGAGTTGTTCGGCGATGGGTGTGGCTAATTCTACGATTTGGGAAACTAGAGGATGAGTCATGAAATGAAACCAACAAAAAAAGCGGGATTAACCCACTTCTCTAGAGCAAGATTGACAACTCCCCGGCCTAAAGTCACGGGGATTCTCGTTTCTTTCAGGTTGCCTATAGGCTAGACTCACAATCGACGAATGCCTCAACATTCTCGAAGTTTATCCCCGCGCCTACCGACTCAACGAGCGTTTTATCTCTTGGTTGCTACTCCAAGATACGATCTGCCCGACCGCTTTCATTTTGTACCGCCCACATTACTGGTTACGAATACAAAACTATTATAGCAAAAAGCCGTCCTAGGAGTTGGCTTTCAGTTGTGGTGCGAACTTCAGAGGGTTTCGTTGAGAAATTCCCGCATATACTGGTTGACGAGTTGGGGTTGTTCTTGTTGTACCCAGTGACTGCAATGGGGGATATATTTGATGCGAAAGTTTTTGACGTAAACTTCTGTGCCGTAGGTTAATTCTTTACCGAGGGCGGCATCTTCTTCTCCCCAAATCATTAAGGTGGGGATGTCGAGGACGGGCCAAGAGCGCGATCGCGTGATGCTCTCGAAAATATTACGATAATAGTTAATCATCGCCGTTAATGCGCCTCGTTTGGCCGCTGCGTCTTTATAGGCGTTTAAATCGGCTTGTGTAAAGGCGGTTTTGTCTACGGCCATATTTTGAAAGGCCGACGCGATCGCTTCATAATCAAACAACTGGAACAACAATTCGGGCAGTAGTGGCACTTGAAAGAAAAACACATACCAACTGCGTAATAATTGCTGGGGATTTTGGCGTAAACTTTCTGAAAAAATGGCTGGATGGGGCAGATTCATAATTATCAACTGCTTGACCATTTCCGGGTGTTCGTAAGCAAAAGACCAAGCGATCGCGCCGCCCCAATCATGGCCGACTAAAATACAACGTTCGTAGCCCAAACCGCGAATTACCCCCGCCACATCCCGCATTAACTCGGCCATGCGATAAGCTTCCACTTCTTGGGGTTTATCGCTTTCATTGTAGCCGCGTAAATCTAGGGCAACCACTTTATAAGCATCAGCAAATTCAGGAATTTGATGTCGCCAAGAATACCAAAATTCTGGAAAACCATGCAGAAATAGCATTAATTCTCCTTCGCCTTCGGTGACGTAATGAAAATCAAGGCCATTGGCATGAATTAACTCATGTTTCCAAGAACCATTCAAGACAGACATAAAACTCTAAAATTTGCTGACAACATTCTAATTTTAAACAAGTCTTGTGGCGGTTAGCCCATTAACATCACCGTATCAATGACATGAATCACGCCATTGTCGGCTTCAATATCCGCTTGAATCACTGTGGCATTTTTGACTTCAAATTCCTGGCTACAGTCAATAGGAATCAGGGAGCCTTCGACGGAAGCCACTGAATCGACTTTTTCTAAGTCCGACTTCATCAACTTGCCCGGAACCACATGAAACGTCAAAATGCGACCGAGTTGAGGGGGTGATTTTACCAAGGATTCTACAGTGCCGGGGGGAAGCTTGGCAAAAGCATCATCTGTTGGGGCAAAAACGGTAAACGGGCCCGGACTTTTGAGGGTTTCGACTAATCCCGCTACTTGCACCGCCGTCACTAGGGTACTGAAAGAGCCAGCTCCCACCGCAATATCTACAATATCAGGCATAAACTTTGATCGCTGTTGCAGTTTTTAAATTATTTAGATCGTAAACCGAAGTTACGCCAATATAGAACCCTTCCTAAGAAAAAAGCGATCGCCCTCTTTTTGACCCTATGAGCAGCGAAATTCTTTCTCAGGAGGGTTTATGTATATTTTGGGGCGATCGCCCCTAGAATCGCTTAATTACTGCCGATCAGTTCATTAACCAACGCCACTACCGCACTCCGGCTGAGTTTATCTTGACCCGCGACTAAAACATCTAAAGTCGCATGAGCCAAAGCCAAAGGAATTTGACAAAACTCCAACGCCGGGCCTGAAGGTAATGCCATCGTATAAGCATCAGCCAAGGCTAAATTGCGACGAGCGTAAGCTTGCATTTCCCGTTCGGTCCAGTTGACGGGAAAGAAATCGACTCCTCGCTGCATATCCTCTTTGTGATTGCGGAGAATATTCACCGATTGTAAACCGCGACCAAAGCCTAGGGCTTGGGTGCGATGGGTTTGAGTGCCATCGTACCAAGCCCACAAATCTGAAAGTAAAATACCCACAGACCCCGCCACACTAAAGGTATAAGCATTTAACTCGGCTTCGGTATTCACCGTCCAGTTACAATTTGCCCAATGGGCCATGCGATCGGCCATTGTCGCCGTTGCTTCCCAAATACGAGGGGCAATGGTAGGGGGAGCAAGTCTGGCCCATTCTCCAATTCTAACGGTCACTTCGGCCAAGGGATGGGTTTCAGCCCGGAGAGTAACAGATAAACGGTCAAACTGCTCGGTTTCTGTGGCTTCTTGTAAACCCAGACTGATTTGTTTAAGCAGCTTGACTTTAACCCCGTTGGTCAAATGGGGGTGATCTTCGATTTCATCAATCGCTCGCATACATAAATAGGCTGAAGCTACAGCTTCTTGGAGATTTTTGGGTAAGCGGCTAATGGGAATAAAAAATGTACGACTGGTCTGTTCTAAAATTGTCAAAGCATCAATGGTGGACTTCATCCCGTCAACTCCTCATCACTTCAATAAACGCGGCAGCAAGGCAAAAAATGGACTATTCCCGCGATTCTACGTCATCTCCAATTTATTTCCATCATCTAACTTCTAGAAGTTTCTCTAATCTTTCTTTAGTCAGATTCTTTGAGATGGGTCGCAGTAGAACCACAATTTTAGTCATTTCTCAAGATATTTACTGGAAATTCTCTGCTAAGTTATCTTAGGAATAATCTCTTCCTTGGCGTTGGTCACCTCAACCCATGAGTTACTGTCTCAATCCTGCTTGTCTTCACCCCGAAAATATAGACAACGTTAAATTTTGCCAAGCCTGCGGTAAATCAATCCAACTCAGAAACCGCTACACCGCCACAAAATTTCTCGGTCAAGGAGGCTTCGGACGTACTTTTTTAGGGATTGACCGCGACTTACCACCCCCCGCCGTTTGTGTCATTAAACAGCTACATCTACAATCAGACAACCCCGCCCTCAAGCGCAAAATCAGCCAATTATTTCGCCAAGAAGCCCTACGACTGCACGAACTCGGCTCTCATCCCCACATTCCCACCTTACTGGCTTACTTCAAACAAGACAGACATTTATATTTAGTTCAAGAATGGATTGACGGCGAAACCTTAAATCCCACCATTTGGCAACTTACGGGAAACCTAGAAACCCAAACTTGGCAATTATTAAAAAACATCTTACCCATCCTGGCATTTATTCACGAACGCCAAGTCATTCATCGCGACATCAAACCCGCTAACATCATGCAACGCCGCCAAGACGGTAGTTTCGTTCTCATTGACTTTGGCATTGCCCGGATGTTCACCCATACCGCCATTGTCGGCGGCGCAACCATCGTGGGAACCCCTGGTTTTATGGCCCCCGAACAAATGCGCGGCAAAGTCCTACCCGCCAGCGACTTATACAGTTTAGGAGTCACCTGTTTAAACCTCATCACAGGCGTTGACCCCGATAATATGTATGATGTGGTAGCAGAACGCTGGCAATGGCGCAAATATATCCCGGCAGGAGCGACGATTTCCCCTCAACTCAGCAAAATCCTCAACAGCCTGATTCAGCCGTCCCTACGCCAACGCAGCCAATCTGCCCAAGCAGTTTTGCGGGAACTCAAACAAATCGCCCCTGCTAATCTGCCTTCATTAATCGGCAACTCATTGGATAACGCCAGTCAAACCGATATCCCCACCCTTGTTTCAGGTAACACCAATCCTGCCCCCCAACCGCAAAACCTGCCTTTACCCAGGGATTCCCGCCTCGACTCAGAAGCCTTCGCCCTTCAACAAAAACTCAAGGGTATGGAAACCGCCGCCGGGCCCCCCATTGACTACACCGAGTTAAAAACCCTCCTTTCCCGGCGCAAATGGAAAGAAGCCGATGATGAAACTTGGGCGATTTTGTGTCAACTCACCGGAAAACAAATCGGCACTTATTTGTTCAACACCGACATTCAAACCCTACCCTGTCGAGACCTCAAAGCCATTGATTGGCTGTGGTTTACCTACAGCAAAGGGCAATTTGGCTGGCGCATCCAGAAACAGATTTATAACGAAGTGGGCGGGGAGTATAATTTATTTTGCGATCGCGTCGGCTGGCCAACTTATCGCATCAGCAACAGCGAAGCCCTCCAATTCCATCGCAAAGCACCCCCCGGCCATCTTCCTTCCCGTCGCTGGATTGGCGGTTACAGTTGGTGGAAACACGCCCAAATCCTCGTCGAACGTTTAGATTGCTGCGGCATTGAATATTGAAAAGCCCCTCTCCTGATGTGGGAGAGGGGTAGAGGGTGAGGGAAACACGAACGTAGTACAAAGTACAAATATCCTACCCCTTCACACAAACCACCTGACGCAAGGTTGCCACAATTTCCACTAAATCCGATTGCTGGCTCATCACCGCGTCAATCGGCTTGTAAGCCCCCGGAATTTCGTCAATTACGCCCTTATCCTTGCGGCATTCAATGCCCTCGGTTTGAGCAATCAAATCATCGAGGGAAAACTGCTTTTTGGCCTTGGTACGGGACATCAAACGACCTGCCCCATGAGAACAAGAGCAAAAACTGTCTGTATTGCCCTTTCCTTTGACAATAAAGGACTTCGCCCCCATCGAACCGGGAATAATACCATAATCCTCATGACGAGCGCGGACTGCCCCTTTCCGGGTCACATAAACATCCTCGCCAAAATGGACTTCTTGTTCGGCGTAGTTGTGATGACAATTCACCGACAGCAACGGCTTCGTAGGCTTACCTCCTGCCAAATGCTGCTCGACAATCGTTTTAAAACGAGCCATCATTACATCGCGGTTGGCGCGGGCGTATTGCTGCGCCCATTGTAAATCTCGCCAATAAGCGGCGAATTCCGGCGTTCCGGCGACAAAGTAAGCGAGATCGAGGTCGGGCAGCTTTTCTCCTGCCAGTTTGCCCAATTCTTTAGCAGTATTAATATGACATTGCGCCAATTTATTGCCAATGTGACGAGAACCGGAATGTAGCATCATCCATACTGCGTCTTCGCTGTCGAGACACAATTCAATGAAATGATTGCCGCCTCCTAAACTGCCCATTTGCTTGAGGGCTTTGCTTTCTAAGTCTTGTACGCCGGGATGCAAGTCTTTGAAATCGCGCCAGCGTTGCCAGTTAGTAGCATCTTTTTCTACGTCTGGGTTTTGATTAAAACCGACAGGGATTTTCGCTTCGATGTCCCGGCGAATTTGCTTGAGTTTGCCGTCGAGTTGATTAGCATGAAATGGGGTTTTCACTGCCGCCATGCCGCAACCAATATCGACTCCCACCGCCGCCGGAATTACGGCATCTTTGGTGGCGATAACAGAACCCACTAACGCCCCTTTGCCCAGGTGTACGTCCGGCATCAGGGAAACGTGCTTGAAGACGAAAGGCAAGGAAGCCACGTTTTTCGCCATTTGGGTTTCGGACGGGCCTAAAGGGTGTCCTGCCCAAGATAAAACGGGTTTGGGTGTGGATAAGTTTAAGGTTTCGGCAACCATAATGATTTTTTAGGTGTTTGTATTATATATACTACATTGACAACTACAGTCGAAATTGTCAAGGGCGATCGCGCTTTGTTGACTTTTTGTTCTACAATTAAGCTCAAAACCGATATACTTTTTCTGAATTGGTTATTGATAATGGGTAATTTCTCTCCACTTTTGGACGGGGAAACCCCGCCCCTACCCACCGATTGCCTCAAAAACTGATAACTGATAACTGACCACTGAAATTAGCCTTCCGCATTGCTGCGAGCGTAGGCGAGATTATTTTGATAAACGGGAATTCTGTCTTGAGCCGTTTGGTAATTGGGGTTATCTTGAGGGACTGCTTGCATTAAAGCAATTGCCGCCTCCCAATCGGTGGCGACGGCTTGCCATTCTTCGGAAGTTGAAGCGGTTTGAGTGGCTTCGGCGGCACTGGTGGCACGACGGACGGCTTCAGCGAAGGGGTCATCGACGGTGGCAGGGTCAACGGGGGGATTAGCAGGGGCTTGTTGGGCTGCTGGGTCTTGGGCAGGAGGGGCTTGTGCGTCGGGGGCAGGACTGGCGGGGGCGGTAGCCGGAGCTTCGGTTACAGTGGGGTCTTCGCTTCCGCCCCCGGTGAAAGAACTAATCAGGTCACACCCGGCGGTGAGGCTCAGGATTGCGATCGCGGCTGTAGATGTTAGAGAATAGCGAAGGGACTTTAGCTTCATCATTTTAGTTCTGGTGTATTACTTGGCAATTAGCTGAAATTGCTACCAGAATACACTGCTAACTCTCTAATCAAAAGTTATTTAGTTGGCGACTTCGGCCAATTCAATCACGCGGTTTTCGATATCTTTGACCAAAAAATTAAGCGGTTTGGTGCGACGCACTTTAAATTTAAGGCGGCGAGATTGAACTCGCAGCAAAATATCTTCTAAGCAGTCGTGGTCAAAACAAACATGACGCTGGCGGTTTTTAGGGCCGTAGCTGGCTCCGGAAATAACGTGCAGTTGCGTATTTTTCTTGAGTTGATACCACAAGCCATCTGTGGCTCGCGTCGCGGTGGCGGTGGCGGCGGTGGAAGTAGCAGATAGGTTGTAGAGGGGGTCAATCCCGGCGGCCCCTAGGGTTTGCTCGTAGTTGTAATAGTAATGTAGGGGAACGTCGGCTACTGGGAGATTGAGCAAGCCTTCGTAAAACTGCCGCGCAATGTCTACATCCGATACCATGACGGTGTAGACTTTGGGCGCACTGGTGAGGAACATCCACATCGCTCCGGCATAAGCGGCCAGCAAAGCAATCATAATGCCCTGGGTGGAAAAGAGGGCATCTACGGGGGGTAAAAAGGCTCCAAGCAAAACGAGCATCGGCATGAAAAAATCAAGATAACTTGACAAAAGGGCGATCGCGCCCAACCTTGGGTCAAAATATATATGTATGTAAGCATCGCGATCGCATCGGGTGAGTGATGACCCAATCTTTTCTAGGGTAACTTATCCTCCCCGAAAAAGAACAGCGCCGTCTTTTTCCTTAATCGCAAGGGGTGAGTTGAGAAAGTTGCAACACAATCCGGTCAATGGCAGTCACCAAAGTCCCATTCTGACTGGGGTGATTGGCTAAAATGCTAAACAACAACGTGCCGTAATAAGGATTTTCCACATAACCCGACAACGCCCGCACGCCGCGCAGTGTCCCCGTTTTCGCTCGAACAATTCCTTGAGCGGGGCTATTTCGCATCCGATTGCGTAACGTTCCTGTCGCGCCAGAAACCGGCAGCGAGGAATACCAAATATCATAATTATTTGCCGTCATCATGCCCCGGAGAACCGAGATTAATACCGATGGTGTAGCGCTGTTTTGCCGCGATAATCCCGAACCGTCTACCTGCCGGAAACCCGTCGGACTGACTCCCATTTGCGTTAAAACTTGTTTGGCTGCATTCGGGCCGCCAATATAACTCAAAAGAACATTGGCGTAATTATTATCGCTGCGCTGATTGGTGATTAAAATCCAATCTCGCAAGGATTTAGAGCGAATTGAGGTTTGAGGGTTGAGTCGTTGTAAAGCTGCCGCCGTGGTCAATAATTTGACGTTAGAAGCCGGAATTAACTGGACATTGTGGTTATGGCTGTAGAGAACCTTGCCATCGACTGATTCAACCAAAATCGCCCATTTCCCATTGGCCACGGGGGGGGTACTGATAATGCCATCAATGGTGGGTTGTAGAAACGTCGAACACACCCCCGAGGTTTGGCGTTCGGGTGGGGGGATATAAAGAGGAATTGAATCAACATCTTGGGCTTGGGCCGTCGCGGGTTTAAACTCTAGCGTGAGAGGCGCGATCGCACTCAAGGCGACTAAAGCGATAGAGGTTAATCTTTGCTTCAATTGATTCATAATTTCAAATTGGAGGTGAGGAAGCTTAAAACGAAGCCGATCTTATCATTATTTCTTCGGTGGCGATCGCGCTTGTCCGCAAGACCTTTTTCTTTTGTTTTAATGAAAATAGTATTTTGCTTAGGAGTTCTTTTGGCTAGAGTTCGCGTTCGTCAACACGTTAATCCCCTCAGTAAAAAATATCAAGAAATCCTTGCCCCGCCCAATTGGGAAAAAATTTACAGCAATCTTCAACAACCGCTACACCTAGATATTGGCTGTGCGCGGGGTCGCTTTTTACTCAACATGGCCCAAGAACAGCCCGATTGGAATTTTTTGGGTTTAGAAATTCGCGACCCTCTGGTTGAAGAAGCCAATCGTATTCGAGATGAGTTGGGTTTGACTAATTTGCATTATTTGTTTAGCAACGTCAATATCGATCTCGCTCCTTTGTTATTTTCGTTACCGCCGAATCTGTTGCAATGGGTTAGTATTCAATTTCCCGATCCTTGGTTTAAAAAGCGTCACGCCAAACGGCGCACCGTTCAACCGGAATTAGTCGCAACGTTGGCGCCACATTTACCGTCTGGGGCGCATATTTTTCTGCAATCAGATGTAGAATGGTTAGCCATAGAAATGCGCGATCGCGTGGATAGTCATCCCGCTTTTACTCCCACCCATTCCGAACCCTGGCTACGGGAAAACCCCCTACCTGTTTCCACCGAACGGGAAATCGCGACCCAAAACCACGGCGATCCGGTTTATCGCTGTTTATTGGTTAAGCAGGAGTAGGGTTGAGAACTGTATGATGAGAAGATAGTCGTCCGCGCTGAGTTAATAATTATGGTAAATTCTATCCAACCGACTGCTAAGCAAGCCCTCGAATCGTTGAGTGATTTTGAGATCGCGCAAGTTTTAGCGCAACGGTTAGCGATCGCGCCCAATGATTGGCATCGTCTCAAAGGCAATCGCAAAGCCCAAGCCCGACAAAGTGCAGCGATGGCCTTGGTCTTTTTGCTCAATAACTCAGAAGCCGAAGCGATCGCCCATCTACAACAAGCTACCGGCTGGCTAAACAAGTCCATTAAACCCTTACCTTGTCCATCTCACGGCGAGAAAGCTTCCCCATCTAAGTCTTAGAACAACGCCAAGGGACGCGCGGCTTTAGCCCCCTTCATCTGCTTGCACAAATGCAGTTGATTCCCTTCGGCGTTCCAATGGACTTGATCGAAAATTTGGTAAAGCAAACACAAGCCCCGTCCGCCTTCAGATTCATCGGCGGGTAAAAAGTCTTCGGGCTGAGGTTCAGCATGGCAATGACATTGGGGAATAAAGCCTTGGCCTTGGTCGGAAATCACCCAGGAATAAAGATTTTCCGTAATCGAAAACTGGACGACGACGGTTTTACTCGGATCGAGTTGATTTCCATGCACCGCCGCATTCACTAGGGCTTCTTGGAGTCCGAGGCGCAATTCCGGTTCTACCTCTGGGGGGACATGAGCCAGCAATAAGTCCAAAATCGGACAGAGGTAGATCGTAGAAGCGAAACTCATGGTTTGCCATTTGCGTCTTGTGGCGCTCAGAGATATAGCAATCACGCACGTTACCTCGACAAAGCTGTTTGGATAAAAAATCTAGGAAAGTTGCCTTCATCGCGTCAGTTCGGGTCGTTTGTCATGACAAGGCTGTGACCTTTAGGGGATAAAGGTTGATGTCTGCAAATTTAAAACAGGATTGGCTATTTTTTTGGCATTGAATTCTGAATAAGGGTAGAGAAAATGCAGCTACATTAATCTTTCTAGAGGAGTTTGCTACAGATTGCTTGAGGAAAGACAGCCCCGTAAGCATTTAGGTTAGTACAAGAATAGCGTTAACTTCAAAATTTAAAAAGATTTAGCCAGGACATAATTAAGTAAGTTCTGTTTGAACCTGATTTAATTATATCAAAATCCGATCGAAAAATACTAGATTTTACTCATTGACAATCGGTAATAGATATGCAAGTCTACTGCAATTGTAAAAAAGCGGCACATTCAACATGAGCAGTTTGAGGGAAAAAGTCAGCCGGTTGGAGTTTGATGAGTTGGTAGCGATCGCCCTCGCATAGTAACTTGAGATCGCGAGCTTGAGTGGCGGGTTTGCAACTAATATAAACAATCTTCTGGGGTTGTTGTTTGAGTAAAGCATTAATCGTAGCGCGATCGCATCCTTTCCGGGGAGGATCGAGTAAAACCACATCGGGGATCGCGTCTAATTGCAGAATCTTTTGTTCAACTGCTCCTTCATAAAACTGGACATTTTTAATATTATTAATCTGTGCATTGATGCGAGCTTGTTGCACAGATGCCCCTTGTAGCTCTAAGCCGATGACTTGCTGTACATAACGAGCTAAGGGTAAAGAAAACGTCCCAATGCCACAATAGGCATCGAGCAGAACCTCATGACCTTGTAAATCCAACTCCTCAATAATTTGGTCAAGCAAGGCTTCGGCAGCTTCAGTATTAATCTGAAAAAAGGTTTCTGGGCGCAACTGAAAGGTCAAATCGCCAAATATTTCCCGTAAATCGGGTTTTCCGGCAACACACCGGGTTTGATCCCCAAAAATAACATTCGTCTGACGGGGGTTAATATTTAAGGACACACCGACTAACTGGGGGTAAGTCTGCAACCATATCTGGGCTTGATCCCTCAGACCCGGTAAATCTTCATCGGTACTGATTAAAGTTAACAAGATTTCCCCGGTACGGCGACCAATTCGCAACGCCAGATGCCGCAGTTTGCCTTGATGTCGGCTTTCGTTATAAATCGGCCAAGAATGCTTTTGCAGATCGAGTTTTACGTTTTGTAACAACGGATTCAATCGTTCATCCTGAACCGGGCATTGATTGAGATTAATCAAATGATGTGACTTCGGGCGATAATAACCGGCTTGGATGTTGCCCTGTTGACCGACTCCGAGGGGATAGGTGGCTTTGTTGCGGTAGTGGAGGGCAGAGTCTCCGGTTAAAATGGGCGCAATTTCAACATCTTTAAAACCGCCAATTCGCTCGAAAGCTTGGCGAATTTGCTCGCATTTGGCTTCATGCTGGAAATTATCCCTAATATGCTGCCACTGACAGCCGCCACATTTGTCTGCCACAATGCAACGGGGGCGAAGGCGATGGGGAGAAGGAGAGAGAATCTGTTGCAGTTTGGCGTTTCCATAACGGGGTTTGACGCGGGTGAGAATAACCGTGACGCGATCGCCCGGAACCGTATTGGGGACAAAGATCGCGCGGTTTTGCCAGCGGCCGACTCCATCCCCAGAATTGCTGAGATCGGTCATTTCAAGTTCGAGGTGTTGACCTTGTTGCCAGGCAGGATGAGGCGAAAGCGTTTTAGAATAGTTCACAGCAGATCAAAAGTAGATTAAGAAAGCGATTCTCCCTACTTTCTACGTTACAACTTTTTACCATCCCCTTTAATATCTTCCGTAGTGTCCCCTTGAATAGCTAAACTACAAGTGTTATCAAATATCATGCCGATAGTATGAGTGTAGTTAGTCAAGTTATTCTCAAAGCCGACGATGAACTTCGCTACCCTAGTAGCGGTGAACTTAAAAGCATCAATGAATTTTTGAGTACCGGGGAACAACGGCTTCGCATTGCCGAAACCCTGGCAGAAAACGAAAAGAAAATTGTGGAAAAAGCCAGTAAAGAGTTGTGGAAAAAGCGACCTGATTTTATTGCCCCTGGGGGTAATGCCTACAGCGATCGCTCTCGGGCCCTTTGCTTGCGCGATTATGGTTGGTATCTGCGTTTGATTACCTATGGCGTTTTAAGCGGTGACAAAGGCCCAATCGAAAAAATTGGTTTGATCGGAGTCCGCGAGATGTACAATGCCCTAGAAGTGCCGGTTCCGGGGATGGCCGAGGCGATTCGCTGTTTGAAAGCTGCGTCTTTGGCTTTACTCAGTGCAGATGACGCACAAAAAGCCGAACCTTACTTCGACTACATTATCCAAGCTATGTCATAAGCCCGGCTAGATGGGGTTGAGACCTCAACAGAAGCGATCGCATCTCAAAGTTAAATGTTGGGAAAAAGACCGATTGCGGTTTTGCTCTCAACGTGCGATCGCTTCTGAGTAACACAGCTTGAAAATGAGAGTTGTGCGATCGCTTGCGGGTTAAACCGAAACGATCCCTATGAATTGCGGGAGAAACGATTATCGCCACAACTCGAAAATCATGTCTTTCTGGAAAAAAATCCCGTTTCTCTCTTTAAATTTATTAATCATTACTTATATTTTGTTTGGTTGGTCTGTCGCAGAAGCCACGACTCAGCTTTGGATTTGGCTGACCTTAGCTGGGATTATTGTTGGACTGATCTTTGTCTTGGTCGGGCCTTCAGGGCAATTTCGGAATATTTTTACAGTTTGGTTGCAATCAGACACAACGGCTTTTCTCTCGATTATTATTTTTGCTTTTATTACGGTGATGTTGGTCACTCGTTTAGATTTATTGGTGCAGTGGGTGGTCTTGCTTGCCCCTGGCTATTTGGCCTGTTTAGATTTACAACGAGCGGGTTACAGTCCTTGGATGACATTGGCGATCGCGGTGATTTTGGCCTTACTCGGATACGGTGCCGGTATCGTGTTACAGCAGCAGTTTGGGGAGTTTTTATCAGTTATCAGTTAACAGTAATCAGTCATCAGTTTTTTGGGCAATCGGCTTTTCAGTTATCGCCTCATCAGTGACCAATAACCAATAACCAATAACCAACAACGTTAATATAAACTAATCAGAAAAAATAAAAATAAGGTAAGCCCTCCTTAGAATGGTAAAGATCGGGGTGTAACAAGGTGGGGGCGAGACTTTTAAAAAAGATAATTGAGGCAATCGCAGAATTGCTAAGGATTGGGCAATGGTGTTTGAGAAAGTCAAATCAGTTCAGCGTCTTGTTCTCCCCAAAATTTCGTTACGTCTAGTTTTAATCGGCCCGATTGTACTACAGGTACTCGCGATCGCGACACTGGCGGGCTATTTATCGTGGCGCAATGGTTCTGAAGCGATTAGCGAGTCAGCGGCCAATCTTAGTGAGGAAGTAACCTATCGCATTGACAGTCATTTGCGATCGCTCAGCGAACCCCCTTATCTTTTATTAGAATGGAACGCGATCGCGGTCAAAAATGGTTCGTTGAATGTAGACAACTTCGTTCGTTTGCGGCAAGTGTTTTGGCAGCAAACGGGTCTTAGCGATAGCATTACGACGCTTTATTTTGCTAACCCAGAAGGGGAATTTTTACAAGTTGACCGGGAAAATACCCCAACTTTATCAGTACGAACCAATCAAACGGCCCCGGATTGGGAAGTGTACGAACTCGACGCAACCGGACAACCCACCCGCTTACTGAGGACGAAAGAATACGACCCCCGGGTGCGGCCTTGGTATCAAAAAGCGATCGCGGCCCGCAATCCGGTTTGGTCAGAGATTTATTTATTTGCCGATCCGGTCGTGTTGGGCATTACGCCGTCAGTTCCCATTTACAACAGCGAGAATCGCTTGTTAGGGGTGATGGCGGTGGATTTGACCCTAGAACAGATTAGCGATTTTTTAAGCAGTTTAAGCATTAGTCAAACCGGAACAGTATTTATCCTCGAACGAGATGGCAAATTAGTGGCAAGTTCGACCGGGAATGTGGCCCTTGCTGCCGAGTCAACCCGCCTCAGTGCTAACCATCACAGCGATCCGCAAGTGCGCCAAACGGCCCGAGCTTTACAAGATAGTTTTGGGGATTGGCAAAATATTCGCCAACCCGAACAAATCCCTGTAGTCATTAATAACCAACGGGTTTATGCTCGCGTGACCCCCTTTGTAGACGAACGGGGCTTAGATTGGCTGGTGGTGACGGTTATTCCCGAAGCAAATTTTATCGGGCAAATTCAAGCAAATACAAGAGCCACGATTGTTTTATGCGCGATCGCCCTGGTGGGTTCCACGATTTTGGCGTTATATAGCTCTCGCTGGATTGCGCGACCGATTTGGCGTTTTGCTCGTACCTCTCAGGCGATCGCCCATCAATCCGCCCTATCTGGCGCGAGAGAAGACTTGAATCGTCCGGTTCCGGGGTCGCGGATTCAAGAATTTGCCATGTTAGCCGATGCCCTCAATCAAATGTTGGCGCAGTTGCATCAGTCCCAAACGGATTTACAGCTAAAAGTCGAACAGCGCACTGAGGCATTATCTCAGGAAATGCGCGATCGCGCTCGGGCTGAGGATAAGTTTAGAAAGGTTTTTCAATCGAGTCCTGACCCGATCGCGATTGTCCGTCTCGATGATGGGTTTTTTGTAGAAGTGAATGAAAGTTTCCTCGAAACCAGTGGCTATCAACTTCCAGAAGTCATTGGCCAAACCGCCCTGGATTTAAAACTATGGGTCAATCCTAAAGAACGTTATAAGCTTTTGGTTAGTTTGCGGAAATTTGGGGCAGTACACAACCAAGAAGTGCAGTTTCGGGTCAAATCTGGCGAAATTCGGACGGTTTTGCTGTCAGCCGAAGTATTGGATTTGGAGGGTATAGATTGCGTGTTGTATTTGGTGAGCGATATTACCGATCGCGTGGCGGTACAACGAGCGTTACAACAAGCCGAAGCGCAATATCGCAGTATTTTTGAAAATGCGGCGGAGGGGATTTTCCAGATCGCCCCCCAAGGGGAGTATTTAAGCGTCAATCCGGCGTTGGCTAAGATGTTTGGTTTTGAGTCTCCGGAGACCTTTATGGTGCAGCAACCGCAAGCTCAGGCGTTTTATATTGATGAGGACGGTTGGGAAAATTTTGTGGCGGCGATCGCGGCTCAAAATTCGGTATCAAAGTTGGAATATCAAGTGCAGCGACGGGACGGCCAAACGATCTGGGTTTCCCAAAATGCCAGGGCAGTGCGAGATCGAGATCGCCAGATTTTGTATTATGAAGGCACCTTAGAAAATATTACCCGCCGCAAACAAGCCGAAGCCGCTTTAAAGGAAAAAGAACGTTATTTACGTTTGGTTCTCGATAATATTCCTCAACAGGTGTTTTGGAAGGATAAAAATTGTGTGTTTCTCGGCTGCAATCGCAACTGGGCCCAAGCCGCGCAACTCAGCGATCCGGATGCGGTGATTGGTTTGACCGATTACGATTTGTTACCTTTGGCAGTGGCTGAGGGTTTTCGGGAAGCAGATCGACGGGTGATGAGTCGCAATCAACCGGAGTTTCATCAAGTGGAAATGAAGCACAAACCCGCCCCCAATGGCCAGCGTTTGTGGCTGGATGTGAGCAAAATTCCCATTCAGGATGAAAGCGGGGCAGTAATTGGCATTTTGGGAGTCATTGAAGACATTACCCAACGCAAACACGCTGAAGAAGCATTGCGACGAGAACAACAGAAATCTGAGTCTTTGTTGTTAAATATTTTCCCGATGGCGATCGCGAAACGCTTAAAAGAAAATCCAGGGGCGATCGCGGAACAATTCGACCAAGCGACGATTTTATTTGCTGATATTGTTGGCTTTACGTCGCTTTCGGCTCGTCTTCCCGCCACGGAGTTAGTGGACTTTCTCAATAAAATTGTCTCAGAATTTGACCAACTTGCCGCCCAATTCGGTTTAGAGAAGATTAAGACCATTGGCGATGCTTATATGGTGGCGGGGGGTTTACCAGTTCCCCGTGACGATCATGCCGTCGCGATCGCTGCGATGGCTTTAAAAATGCAAGAACGTATTGCCAAGGTTTCTGCGGCCTTAGGAGAACCGCTACAACTCCGCATTGGCATTAACAGCGGCCCGGTGGTTGCTGGCGTGATTGGGGTGGCTAAATTTATTTACGACCTCTGGGGAGATACGGTCAATGTCGCTTCTCGTATGGAATCGATGGGCCACGCCGGGAAAATCCAAACCACCCACGCCACTTATCAATTGCTCAAATCTGTGTATCGCTTCGAGAAACGGGGCATGATTGAAGTGAAGGGCAAAGGTGCGATGACTACCTATTGGCTGCAAGGTCAATTATAATATTTTGCTCTGGTCGATTTATCGGGAATGTCTTGCTGGAAGGGATAAGGGTAAGTTGCTAATTTTAATATATGCTTAAACTTTAATCATCGCTTTTTCTGAGATAAGGGATCGTATTTCTTATAGAAATGTTACAATTGTTAAATGCAAACAAGCTAATTGAGCAACGCTAACTTTTATCCCTCAGTACAGAGTTCTCTAGACGCACCTTATGAAAACGTCGGCATCAGGCGATCGCGAGTGCGCTATATTTTACTCTCTATTGAGTACGATCTTCAAAACTCATAATTAATTATCTAGATTCGCAGCTTTAACGACACTTTTTTAAGTTTTTTAGCCTTGCTTTTGCGGGTTTTTGCTCTAACCCGTTTAGTCCACCCTCAAAACTCGATGCAATGAAAGCTGATACATCTACAGATACCGTTCGTGTTTATCTCAAAGAAATTGGTCGCGTTCCCCTGTTGACCCATGAAGAAGAAATTTTGTATGCCAAAAGCGTTCAACAATGGCTTGGCCTGCAAAAAACGAAAGAAGAACTTGCAGAGAAACTTGGCACAGAACCGAGTTTTAGTCAATGGGCCGAAGCCGTTAATTTGAGCGAAGCCGAACTCCAGAAAATCATTATCACTGGAGAACGGGCCAAACGGAAAATGGTCGAGGCCAATTTGCGTTTAGTGGTGTCGGTGGCCAAGAAATATATTAAACGGAATCTCGACCTGCTCGACCTCATCCAAGAAGGAACGATTGGGATGCAGCGTGGTGTTGAGAAGTTCGACCCCACCAAAGGTTATCGCTTCTCGACTTATGCGTATTGGTGGATTCGGCAAGCGATCACCCGCGCGATCGCCGAAAAAAGCCGTACCATTCGCTTACCCATCCATATTACCGAAAAACTCAACAAAATTAAGAAAGCCCAACGGCAGCTTTCCCAAAGCCTTGGTCGCGCAGCCACGGTAGCCGAACTTGGGGAAGAACTCGACCTCACCCCCAAACAAGTTCGAGACTACCTCGAAAAAGCCCGTCATCCCCTGTCCTTAGATTTGCGCGTTGGAGATAACCAAGACACCGAACTCGGCGAACTCCTTGAAGATGACGGCCTTTCTCCAGAGGATTTCGCGTCTCAGTCGTCCTTACACGACGATCTCCAGCGCTTGATGAACGACCTCACCCCCCAACAGCGCGAAGTGATTGGCTTGCGCTATGGCTTGAGTGACGGTCAACCCATGACCCTAGCCAAAATTGGCAATCGTTTAGGCATTAGTCGCGAAAGAGTCCGTCAACTCGAAAGAGAAGCCCTGAAAAAGCTACGCAAGCGTAAAGACGATATACAAGAATATATCGCCGGTTAAAATCTAATTTCCCTGGGTGCAAGAATCGCGCCCCTTTTTTTTTGATAATTTTATGGGGATAACTCGGTCGAGACGGGAAGTTTTGCCCGACCCAAATTTAATAGAAAAAACGCAGCTATCGAAATACCAAACATGACTGCTTCTGCCTCCACACCCCCTGGAACATTAGGACTCCCCTTTATTGGCGAAACCTTTAATTTTTTGCTAGACGGGGATTTTATCAATAAGCGTCGTCAGCAATACGGCGATGTGTTCAAAAGTCATATTTTAGGCAAACCAACGATTTTTGTTTGTTCTCCTGAAGCCAATCAATTCATTTTAAGCAACGAGAATCAATACTTTGTGGTCGGTTGGCCGCCAAGTACAAAAGCCTTACTCGGCCCGCTTTCTCTGGCTTTACAAACCGGGGGAACTCACGTTCAACGGCGCAAAATGCTGTATCAAGCTTTTACCCCTAGGGCGTTGGATAGCTATGTTCCTACCATCGCGGCCATAACTCAGCAATATCTGGATACTTGGACGCAGCAAAAAACCTTAACTTGGTATCCCCAACTGCGGAATTATACCTTTGATATTGCGTGTAAGCTGTTTGTGGGGCTAGATTCTGGGTCGCAAACAAATTTAGGGCAATGGTTTGAAGTCTGGACAGAAGGCTTGTTTACCATTCCCTTGCGGCTTCCTTGGACAAAGTTTGGTCGGGCATTTCGCTGTCGGGATTTGTTGCTGCAAGAACTTGAAAGAATTATTCGCGATCGCCAGCAAAATCCAACCGATAGTCAAGATGCGTTGGAGTTGCTGATTCAAGCCAGAGATGAAGACGGTAATCCTCTTAGTGTGGAGGAGTTGAAGGATCAGATTTTGTTGTTGCTATTTGCGGGACACGAAACGTTAACGTCTGCGATCGCGTCTTGTTGTTTACTTTTAGCTCAACATCCAGAAGTTATAGACAAAATTCGCACCGAGCAAGCTAAATTCAGTCAAGATGAGCCATTAACCCTAGAAAAGCTCAAGCAGATGACTTATATCGACCAAGTAATGCGAGAAGTGCTGCGCTTTATGCCCCCTGTGGGGGGTGGTTTTCGGGAGGCGATCGCGAACTGCGAGTTTCAGGGCTATACCTTCCCCAAGGGCTGGAATATTAGTTATCAAATCAACCAAACCCACCAAGACGGCGAGATTTATTCTGACCCCCAACGCTTCGACCCGGATCGCTTCAGCCCCGAAAGACAGGAAAGTAAAGCAAAACCCTTTGCTTATGTCCCATTTGGCGGCGGTTTGCGCGAATGTATCGGCAAAGAATTCGCCCGTTTAGAAATAAAAATTTTTGCGGCGATGCTATGTCAAGATTACGATTGGCAACTCCTCCCCGACCAAGATTTAAACATGGTCATGGTTCCTACTCCCCATCCCCGCGACGGGTTGAAAGTGGCATTTTCGGCGCGATCGTAAAGATCGATCCCTCTCTTTGAGCAAATTGTTTGCCCAGGAGAGGGATTGTGTGAACCTTTAATCATTTCGATTTAGTTTGAGACATTCGATTCTTGTAGTTACAGGGTTTTAGCCAATATTTTGTCTCATTCTTACTTGGAATGACTATATCAATTTAGTCCTCGAAGATGGACTTTGTTGCATTGGTTCCCCGGATTTTCAATCCGTGGGCGGGTTAGCGGGATAGACGGTGTATCGCGCGTCGGATTTGGTATAACCTACCATGTCCTCTTGGGCCTAAATTACGTCAATGAACCAGCTTGCCAACAAAAAACCCTCTCGTTATGAGAGGGCATTGAACTTAAATCAGCCGAAACTCGTTGCTAAATAATAGCGTTGAGTTAGTGTGAGGAAAAGCTATAACACTCTTTCTTTGGTCACTCCCAATCTAGAACGAGAAGGTAGTGCGGAGCGTACCAATCCACAGAGTCGGGTTGACATCGTTGTGACCGGGGTTGGTGATGACAATCACGCCAGGGGTGATCACAATGTTGTCATTCACCGGGAAAGTGTAAAATCCTTCAAAGTGTAAGCTGGTGTCGCGATCGGCGCGATCGAACTGACCAAAGCCATTCACACCACGGTCAACAAAGGCAACACTGGCATCAGACCCAGCGAGTTTGGGTTCCATACCCACGAGGAAGCCTAGTTTACTGCCTTCCACACCGAGGTCGCGCAAGCCAACATAACCAGCCCAGTTCCAGATATCGCCGTCGCCTGTACCGATTGCGGTTGCTGCGGTGTAGCCACCCCAACCACCGACAAAGAAACTGTCACTCAGGTCAAAGTTGACTTGAACGCCATAGTTGTTGGTTGAAACAGGGGCTGTTCCGCCAAAAGCAGGGTTTGTAACTTGGAAGTTAGAAGCTCGACTACCAACACCCCAACCAATACCTTCATTAATCCCTGTATAACCGTGGATGTAAGTCCCCGCAATCGTGAAACGGTTAGCTTCAAAGGTAATTTGACCGCCTGCACTGTAGTCACCGTTGAATAAACCAGAGCCAGCACCCGGATCGTTAGCTTCACCCGCCCCATAAAAACCAGCTAAGTTAATGTTGTCAGTGATATCAAAGCTGACACCCAACGCAGCATCAATACCGCCTGCACGATAAATCGCGTTACGGGATGCGAAACGACCCACAAAGCCAGAACTACTTGAATCAAAGGGATTAACGGTGCCGAGGTAGTCGTCAGAGCCAGCACCTGTAGCAATGATGTTGACTTCACCGCGACCATCAGCTACGGGGAAGTTGTAGCCTACGAAACCAATTTCTACATTGTTGTCGCTATTACTGGCAAAGCCAAGACGACCTTCGTTGGTGATGCTGCGGATACTGTCAGCGGGGCTGATGATGTTACTACCTTGCAGACGTACCCGCAAGCGATCGCGCCCGGTGAAGCTGGTATCGAAGTTTAAGCGAGTCCGGTGGCCAAATACGGTGTTACCGCCACCAGGAATGTCGTCATCTCTGACTCCATCGCGATCGCCATCAAATTGTTGTTCGAGGTCGGTAAACGCATCCGCCAGGTTGAAGATCACTTGACCGCGTAGCTTCGTGGTGGTAGAGAATTGGTGATCTTCGAGGAAAGCGGTACGGGCTTCTAAGCTATCGACTCGCGTACCGAGGGCGATTAATTCGACTTCAAATTCTTGGAGTAAGGCGCGGAGGGTTTCGAGGTCTTCGCGGGTCACGAAGTCCGCCGTCGCCGCCGCAATTAAGCGCTCGATTTGGTTCAAGCAAGCGTTTAAACCGGCTGCAAATTCGTAGCGAGTTAGGGGGCGATTACCGCGAAATGTACCGTCAGGATAACCCACTAAGCAGTCATAACGACGAATCAGGTCATCAAGGGCTTGGAAGGCCCAGTCATTGGGGGAAACATCCCGGAAGCGAGAAGCACCTTGGACGTTTTGACCGAGGGAACCGTTATTGCCTTCGTTGCTATAGTTTTGAATTTGTTCGAGAATCTCCTCGTTGGTTTGAGCAATCTCAAACGGTTCAGCAGGGGTGGTAACTTCTGCGGCCACACCACTTGCCATAAGTAAAGAACCACCGATAACAAGGGGGGTCGATTTTAACATCTGCCAGAGCAGCTTTGACATAGGATTATCCCTCACACCTTTTTTTAGGATAAAGTACCAAAAAATACTAATCACAATTTACCACTAATGGCAAACAAATTTGTTAGTTAGTCAAGTTTTATTGACCTTAGCTTTGTTGGCGTTTGTACAAGTTACAGTATCACTTAAACTGGAGACAACACAAGAGTTATTTGTTTTTTTTATAGTATAAGTTTTGATGACAAAAATTTATGGTTTTGATTGTTTTTTCTTAGCCATGACTTATTTTTTTCTTAACCTTTAAACGGTTATGTAAGACTTCACTTTAGCTGATGCTTATTCTTCATCAGCGATCGCGCCAGTTGACCTTAAGCTCAACTGTACCATGAATGATAATCATTTTCAATAAAATGCCAAGGGCGATCGCCCCAGAAAAGAAACCAGAGCGATCGCATCCTTTAAACCTTATACGCGACTATACGCGACGAATCGCTACCACCGCCGGCTTCGGTGGATTCTGCGCTTGTTTACCCGGCCAATTAGAGCCGATGGGAACCTTACGCTCTTGCATAAACACCTGACCGTCGGTAGTTTGCATGGCATAAGACCGCATTTCGGCTGCCATACCCTGACGAATACCATTACGTTCGCCGGGATGCTGTACCGCCGCAAACAGCGTTTCCTGGTCGCGAGACAGATAAGGGCCGCAAATCTCACATTCCATCGGTCCGATCGCAAAGGGGAAAGCCTGACCCGCCTTTTCCCCAGAAGTCGGGATAAACCAAATCGAATTATTGCCAAACAAACCCCGTAAATCCCCTTGGCTCAAAGGCTGGCCATCTTTAGTCCGACTGGGAACCGCTTTATTATGGCTGCTGGTGGACATATCCGTCACCATCCACAAATGACCATCGCGGTCTACTTCAATGTTATCGGGGTTCGCAAAGCCCAAACCGCCATCAACCGGTTCGCCGCCCACTGCCAGCTTATCCCACTCGAACATCATAGCTGCCGGGTCATCGCCACTTTCTTGCAAGCGGAAAATCCAACCAAACTCATAGCTAGACTCGCCATCGGGTCCGGTGAATACTGCCGCATCCGGGCCGCCATCGCCCCCAGGACTGCCAGAGGTAAAGGCAATATATAACGTACCGTCTTGGTCAACAATGGTATCTTCAGGACGAGCCGTACAGGTAATGCCTGCCGCATTCGCCGCGAAGTGAGCATCGATCAGGATTGCCCCTTGTTTTTCGGTATCTGTGCCTTCGTAGAGGTCAGCCAAAGTGTTGAATTGGCGTTTGTATGCCATCACTTCCGCATCGCTGGTGTATTTCACAATACCGCCGACGGTGCGATCGGGGTTGGGTAGGGGAACCATACCGCCATCCACTTGACTGGGTAAGACCGGATCGACGGGAGTGTTGAGGGTGAGGGGAATCCAGCGGCCTGTCCCATCGGCATTGAATTTTGCGCCGTAGAGCATTCCGTCTTCGAGGAGGCGCGAATTTGCTTTGGCTTGGGGACTGCGGATAGTGCCGTTGCTGACGAATTTGTAGAGATGGCCGCCCCGGCGATCGCACCCCGAATACATGGCCAGTTTTTTGCCCGACACCGCACGAATACCCACTGCTTCGTGGCGATAGCGACCAAGCCAACTGTGTTTCGTGCCGTAATCGTTGGGATTAGCCGGATCGACTTCTACCATCCAGCCGTATTTATTCCCCGCGAGGCCGAAAACATTGGCGCGACCATTTACTTTATTATCGTTAATCAGAAAGGGGGTTTGGCTGGGGTCAAAGGAAGACCCATCGGCCATAACGGGTTCGGGAATTTGGTTTTGGAAGTTTTCTTCGGCACTGAAAACCGTTCCCCAGGGAGTGGTTCCTCCGGCACAGTTGTCGAATGTACCAATAATGCGATCGCCCAGGTTGTCCTCGTAGCCCATTTTGTTGGCTTTACGGAACACAGCAGCAGCCGGCCCGGTGGTTTTGAGATAGCGGCCATCTTCTAAGCCAGAAATCCCGGTAATACGGCGATCGGCGGCGGAATAAGTCCGTTCCCATTGTCCCTGACCATTACGACGGACGGAAACAACGCCAATGCCTTGATCGATCAAGCCTTCTTTGGAAATTTCCTGAATTTGGGCTTTAAGGGGGTCGTTATCCCTGAGGGCAAAAGCGTTAATTTCACCGTCGCTGGCACTGGCGGCGGCTTTTACGGCATCAAATGGCAAGGATTTACCAATGACTTGCTCATAGGTTTGCATCCAAGTGCCGCCGCTAATATACTCGAAATTAATGGTGAGATAGCCTTGATTTGGACTGGTTTCTACCAAGGATAAATAATCGTTGTTGTAGCCAAAGCGGGAATCGCCCACGCGATCGCCCCAAGCGCCGATGACATCATAGGTAAAGCCTTCGGGGACAACAATGTCGTCCATCACTTCAAAGGTGCTGTAGGCTTGTTTTTGTGCGTCGGGAGCCATGCCGTCGATGTTTAACGGCATTGGTATTTTAATCGGTTGGAAACTCAATGTTCCCCCCGTCGTGGCGGCTTGAGCAGAACCCGCAAACGGCATCGAAAAACGCGAGTTCGGAGCCGATAAAGAGCCTAAAGCGGCAGTTCCCAGGCTCGCTCCGAGAAATAGTAAAAAATTACGGCGTTTCAATGGCATATTCAGATGAATTAAAAGAATTAAAAAAAAGACATTCAGAAGACGGCGATTACTGAACTGCAATCGCCGCAATCTTTGTTCTCCTTGTGCGTCAATTTTACGAAGTTAATATTACTAACGAGTAAAGTTAGGTTTATGAGGAGGTTAAGTCTTGTATCCACTGCTGTAAACAAGTTGCTGCCGTGATTCGCGATCGCGCCCCCCTTGCAGATTCTTGCCATCCCCAAACGAGATCGGGCGATCGCCATAAGGTCAAATGTTCTACCCCCGGATCGGCATAAAAACTAACTTCGCCACTACCGAGCAACGCCGAACTCCAGTGGGTAAAACGATCGTGACTAACGCGATAAATGGGAAAATCCCCCCCTAAGGGCATTCCCCAACCGTCCAAAGCGATTAAACCCCTAACCATTCCGCCTTTTTGCCGCCATTGCCAAGCCGCCGTCACAGCCCCGACAACTCCAGCACTAAACGCCACCCAAAGCACCGACTCTGACAAAGAAACACGACAATCTATAAACTGCGAAATCTCCCATCCGGCATAAGCTGGCTTTATATCTGCCGGATAAACCAGCAAATTCTCTCGATCTTGATGCCAGTCCATCCCCTGTAAAAATCCCTCGGTTAATTCTGGCTTATGAATCCCCGGACAAATAATAATTTTCATCTGAAATGAGGCTAGTTTTCCCCCTCCCCCCCTCTTGGGCTGGTTTTGCCCGCCCCTACAAGCCCACCGTAAGGGCTGCCAAGCTGACTGATGGTGTGTATCCCCTACCATGGCATACCCTAGAATTGATCTACAATAGAGTTTAACGAGGAATAAGCCTCTCGCCTTTGTTTCCCAAACCGGAAACCCTTAAAGAATCTTAGTTAGAAAAACCTTATGGTAGCAACTCCAGAAAAACAAAAACCCACTGTTAATATTGAATCTGAATCGGGGAGCGATCGCGTCGCGGTTCTATTGATGGGTTACGGTGAAGTCGAAAGTTACGAAGACTTTGCCAACTATAACGAACAAGCTCTCAACCTGCTTACGGCCAAATTTGCCCCGGTTCCTACTTGGATTTATCCGCCTCTGGCCAAACTTTTAGCCGTTTTTGACTTCCACGAATGGAGTCACCAACACGGCAACTTTATCTCGCCTCATAATCACATTTTCGAGCATCAAAGAGCCGGAATCGAAAAAAACCTGCAAGAAACCTGGGGCGATCGCGTCAAAGTCTTTAAAGCCTTTAACTTCTGCGCGCCTTATCTGCCGGATCAAGTGATTGCCGAAATTAAAGAAGAAGGCTTTGACAAAATCTTAATTTATCCCCTCTTGGTGGTAGACTCCATCTTCACCAGTGGTATTGCTGTCGAACAAGTCAACGCCGCCCTCAACCACACCGCCGACGAAGGCGAACATTGGCTCAAAGGCAGTCGTTACATCCCCTCTTTCTTCAACGAACCCGCCTACATCGACATTATGGCGCAAATGGTCGAAGAAAAAATCGCAGAGGAATTAGCCGAAACCCATCTGCCTTCCCAAATCGGCATTGTCTTGATGAACCACGGTTGTCCGCATAAAGCCAAAGGTTTCACCTCTGGGATTACCGAAAGTGAAGCCCTTTATGAGTTAGTCCGCGCCAAACTCATTAACAAATATCCCTTAATCTCTGTGGGTTGGCTCAATCACGACACCCCCTTGATCGAATGGACGCAACCCAACGCCCAACTCGCAGCTAAAAACTTGATAGACTTGGGTGCGAAAGCGATTGTAATGATGCCCATTGGTTTCGCTACCGAAAACCACGAAACCATCCTCGATGTCGATCACATCATCCATCACCTACAACACAAGCATCAAGATGTAACCTATGTCCAAATGCCTTGTGTGAACGATCGCCCTGAATTTTTGGAAATGGCCGCAGATTGGGCTAACCCCCAAATCGAAGCCTTACTCGCTGAAACCGCAAATCTGGTGAATCCGAGTCTGGCTTCGGGTGGTCATTCTCACGACGCTCATCACCACCACCACCATTAAGCCTCGCGATCGCAACTCCGATCGGCATCCCAGGGAAATGCTCTTTCCGATGGGGTGCTGATTTTTTATC
>JBKHDX010000012.1:0-36990 GCA_046541115.1 Spirulinaceae cyanobacterium
AGAACTTCAAGTAGAGTCTTTGGATTTAGAAAGGGAAGATTGGGATGAGTTTGAAGACAGTTCTACCCCAGAAACAACGGAAACCCCAGATTTAGACTTGATGGCGGACGAAGACTGGGGAGACTTGGACGAAACACCTTCAACCGAAACCCCCTCAGAACTTCAAGTAGAGTCTTTGGATTTAGAAAGGGAAGATTGGGATGAGTTTGAAAATATATCTTCTGTTGAAACCCCAGTGAATGGGGATGTGGATGCTTGGGATGCTGATACAGAAGTGGGTAGTTTAGAAGAAGACAGTCAAGGTGAATTTGACTTATCTGATTCGGCTACAACCGATCTTTTTGCCTCAGAGGAGACAGAATCGCCTTTTATGCCGTCACCGCCAGAAATCAGCAATGATGAGGAAGATTGGCTGAACGAATCAAGTCCCTTTGCAGAAGATACAACATCTAAATCGGAAGCGGTGGATTTGGGCAGTGAGGAAGAATGGGAAGATTTTGAATCCCTCGATCCGTTTGCATCTCTTAGTACAGAAGCGACGACTGACAGCAGCCCCGATTTAGTAGAAGATTGGGACGATTTTGCCCCAGAAGAACTAGAACCTTATCCTAAGTCTGAGTCGTTTGGGGGCGATTCTGAGTTAGACTCGTTGAATCAAGCTGACTCAGAGCCGACGGACGCGATCGCGATGCCTCCCCCGCAAGAAAATTGGGACGAAACCGATTGGAGTGACGAAACGGTGTTTGGCTCTGATTTTTCTGATGATAATACAGATGAGGAAGATGACGATTTATTTAGTGGTCTAACGGCGATTCAAAGAAAGCCGAAACCCCCTGAAGATGAGTCATTTTCAAACGAATGAGGTTGTGAAGGAGTGTTGATGTGGCGAGAAAATCCGGTCATAAATCCCAAAATGAACGCAATTCCCCATCATCCCAGATGACGACGGGTAAAGCACCAGGATCGCTGGTCAATTCCCAAACCGTTGATTTTATCAATTCCCTGAGTGGGGTTTTGATGGAAATGACGGCTTTAGAAGTCAATACGATGATTGTTGAGGAGATTGCCGGGGATAAGTTTATTCCTTGGGAGAGTTATCGCGATATCTACGAGATTTCTCCTAGTTTTCTCGAAGAATCTGCCATTCATCCCACCCTGCGCGATCGCTATCTGGATTTGCGTCACAACCTCGAACGAGAATACGCCATGCTGATCAGTAACCCTGATTCGTCCCTATATGACGCTCAGACGGCAGCTTTGGACATGAGCGAGAATCCTCTACCCAGTCCCTTTCAACCAGGGTCATCGGCGGAAATTGTGCGGGTACAGCTACTTTTGAGCGATAGCCGCTTTCTGCGGAATTTACGCAAACAAGCGGAGTTGAAAATTTGTTGGGATCGTCGCAATCGAGCGTTAAAGCGTCTCGCGGCCAGTCGTCCCGATTTACCTCCCGCGACGATTGCCAAGGCGATTAAAACGGATTTAATTTACGCTCAAACCATTGTGCAACTCGATGGTGATATTATCAATCGTTACAGCGAAGAAGCGATCGCCCATCCCCATCGCGACATTCTGTTAAAAATTCATCACGACAGCGTAGAAGCCGGGGAACGACAATGGCGAGGTATTCTCGGTTTTGTGTTAGAAATTCTGCAAAATGCCTTTGGTTCTTCTCGCGATCGCGGCTAGTTTTTAGCACAATCACGAGAAGGTTTTTCCGAAGATTGACTGTTTTTTTGTTATGGGTTGTTGGTTGTTAGTTGTTCGCTTTGGATGGTATTAATTTCCCCCTTCAAAGTGGGTTAGAAAGTTTGGCCTGGAGGGCAGATTAAAAAAAGGCTGAATACGCTTGCTGTATGGGCATTACAGCCCGAAAATGCCAATTTAACTTTTCACTCGAGAGTCAACAGTAATCAGTTTTGCTATAACGATTGGGGAATTCTGGGATTATTAAAAACCGTGGAAAAAGCTGTTGTTCGTTTGTCTTCTTCTACTCTTGCTCAAGATTTACATATTGAGCGATGGTTGCGGATTCGTAAAGAAAAAGTTGATGCTAAAAATACGATTGTGCATGGGTTTGAGTTTAATCTAAATGCTAATCAACTTGCCCATTTAAAAGCCGCAAAAGAACAAGGTGAAGTCTTGATCGTACCGCCGAAAATGGCTCAAGAAATCCGCTACTATACTTTGTTTTCTCCGGTACTGATTTTTTCCACCTTTTATCAAAAAGAATTGGTGTTTCGCAGTGCGATCTCGTTAGAGGGTGATGTGGTTAACCAGGTGCGTCACGATTGTTTGGAACGACAAGAGTTAGCCGTCGCGATCGCGTCAATTCATCATTGGCTGATTCAAGAATTAATCGCCCAAGTTCCCCTACAATACAAACGTTTAGGAACGCGCTTGGCTTGGGTTTTAGCGATTCTGATTGTCGCAGTTAGCTTGCTAATTAGTTTGGTTAATTTTCAAGTTTTAAATCCACTTTTTTGGCTATTACCTTTCGTGGCGATTTGGCTATTTGCTGAAGGGATTAAACGTATAATTTGGCTACTATTACCTTATTTTCGTCGTTGGTTACTGCGTCAGATGTTAGCAGGGCGATTTTCTCGTCATTATAAATCGCGGCAGTTTGTCTTGAATTTATTAACGAAATAAAAATTGCTATAGCGCTACGATCGTGGCTTGGGACATCAAGAATAGGCTCGCGCGCCCTTAGATGGTGGGCGATGCCCACCCTACACAATGTTCTAATGCGCGTGCTGTAGCGCTATAAGATGCGATTGATTTTTGAAAATTAATGGGATGGGACTGCGACAATTTCCTATAATATTTAAATTTAATTATTCATCTAAAAAACCCTGTATGGTCGCTTCAAACTGTTGTGCTAAACTCGTCACCGTTTTAGTTTTATCTTGCTTATAATCCTCAAAATAATCTTTAAGATTAATCGGATTTCCCAAGCGACAAATTGCGTGACGATAGCCTTTTGGGGGCGGTTGGTTAATGCCAAAAATCTCTCGTTCTAAACGGATTAGGGTGTCGAGGAAACGCTCTTGGGTGGGGGCAGAAGCCACATAACCGTCATAAATGGCGTCAAAGTTCAGCAAGCGAATTGTAGCGTTGTATAGGTCATCCTGAGTCCAGTTTTGGGGGGATTCCCAGTTGATGGTTACGTCGTCTAAAGTGGCTTGAATTTTGTACACGCGCTCCCGTATCGGTAAATTATCACCTTTGGGTAAATTGAGTTCATTTTCGCAACGATTGACGACTTTTTGCTTTAGTGTATTAATGCGATCGTTCCAATCTGATGACGAATTTTGCGGGGGATGTAAGTCATATTCTGTCTCGATATTGGACAAAACTCGATGCGCGATCGCCCGCAACCGAGGATAAAATTCTGTTGTATCGGGAGACAAGTTTAATGCTTTTTCTAAACGAATTAAACTTTGTTCGATAACCGCTTGCATGGGTTGGGGATAGCGATATTTTAAACTGACTGGAATAATATAAAAGTCCGGCACAGTTTGACTTTGTTTCGCTAAACGATTCATGGCTTGTAGAGGGATTTGAATTGCTCCGGTGCGAAAGGGCATTACCGTATCATTTTGAAAAGAACAACCCCCTTCAGGAAAAATCACTAAACGCGATCGCGGTTGGGTTAATAAATCTAAAGTAGTAGCAATACTGGTGCGATCTGCTAAACCTCGACGAATGGAATAACAGCCCAAGCGAGGCATAATACCGCCAAAAACTCCCTCAAATGCTTCTTGCGCCACCATGTAATGAAATAGCTCTCCTAAGCGTCCCGAAAGAGCAAACATGGCAATCCCATCCTGAAACGAGGGATGATTGCACAATAACACCCAACGTTCATGGCGTAAAGCTTTGACTTTCGCGAGATCGTCTTCGGAAACTTTGAGATTAAATTGATAAAATAAATAAGTTCCTAAAGGCGTAATGCTTTGAGCAATACGAGTGAGTAAAGGGTTTATATTTGGGGCATAAAAATTTTTCGATTTGTCTTCCTTTTGAGCCATAAAATTCCTTTTTTTGTTTTTAAGTATAATGAAAAAATAAATAGAATCAGGAAAAATACCGGCTTCTCATTCAGAACATAATTTTTCAAAGTCAATCATAAAATGTCAAAATAAATCAAATACCTCTGTGGTATGAAGTAAGCAATAAAACCAATACTTAAACTAAAAGAGTTAATAAGTGAAGTTTAATTACTCGTTATTTTATGACACGTCATCACCAAAATACCGTATTAATTGCCAGTTTAGTCGGATTAAGCTCGTTAATCAGTCAGTCTGCTTTTGCTCAAAAACAAACCCAGTCCAATGACGAGACTTCTTCGGTATCAGCCACTTACTTCAACTCAGCTTCTTCGCAGTCCGCAAATGCCATTCAGCATTTTAAGACTTAGTTGGATTCTAGGGGCTTTTTAGATGGGATTCCCCAGATTTCCAATTCACGAGGCGGTTGATATTAGTAGTTTTTAAGGGGAATAATATCAAATCTGAAAAAACAATCACAGTTTTAGAACTCCGGTTAAGACAGGCTTATGCGACAACCCGATCGAAGAAATCCCCGCGTCGCAATACCGTCATATCTTCTTCATCCAAGGAAACCGGAGTTCCACTGCGAATCAACTCCGCAAAATCTTCGTTGGGAACCATAAAACATAAGGCATACAAGCGTCCCGATCCGGTGTTGCGAATTTCGTGAATGCCTGTCGGGGGAACCAGCAAACTGTCTCCGGCTTGAATGGGAATACTTTTACCGTCACATAAGGCGATTCCTTGACCTTTGAGGACAAAAAACATCTCAACAGCAATCTGGTGGCGATTAGGAGGGGTTTTGCCGCCAGGATCGAAGATTTCCACGCAAAAGGTTAATGATGTCCCAGACGCATTAGGATCGAAGACTAAGGCGAGACGATTGGTGTCCCCTGGGCTAATGCGGTAGGCTTGATAATCCTTGGGGGATTTAACCACGGGAAGGACGCAGCGATCGCGAATCGAGAGAGGATGAGTCATGGCGGATTGGTTCGCTCTGAGTTGTCAGATAGGTTCCACTAGCCTTATTTTTACCTGAGTTTTACAGATGAGGGTATTTTTGAAGTTTTGTAAAGGGTTTTTAACCAGTTACCAGTTACCAGTTACCAATTACCAATTACCAGTTACCAATTACCAATTACCAATTACCAATTGAGGGATTTTGGCAAACACCAATAACCAATAACCGACAACCAACAACAAACAACAAATCACAATTGCAAACATAATTCGCGAAAGCGATCGCCCCGATGTTCAAAACTGCGATATTGGTCAAAACTGGCACAAGCGGGAGATAGTAAAACCACCGCTACATCCAGGGTGGGTATCAACTCGCGCGATCGCGTCACGGCATTTTCTAAGGTTTCGACAATCTCAAACTCTTTGTAACCAGATTCCTGTAAGCGTTGGGCAAACTGAGACGCAGCTTCACCGATTAACAACACCTTCGCCGCTTTTTCGTGGATAGTTGCGATCCAAGCGGTGTCATCTCCGGCTTTGGCTTCTCCTCCTGCAATTAAAATTGCCGGGGCTTTGACGGATGCTAACCCCACTTGGGCAGCATCGTAGTTGGTGGCTTTGCTGTCGTTGATAAAATCGACATTATCATGGGTACAGATTAATTCTAAGCGATGTGGCACACCTGGAAACGTCTCTAGGGCATGGGCGATCGCGTTTTTGTCAATTCCAGCTAAACGGGCAGCAGCCACGGCCAGCAGTAAATTTTGGCGGTTGTGGGAACCCACCATTTTCAGTAAATTGGCGTTGACAATGATTTCGTCAAAGGCCACAATCCGATCGTCAGCATCGAGGTAAACTCCCCGTTGAGGCGGACATAATAAGCGATCGCGTCCTTTCACACTTGTCCAAACGGCTTTCGGCCATTGACTCAAGCCCACATTGCACAGATGAGGGTCATCCCCATTCAAAACCTGTTGATGCGATCGCACCAGCAAAGAAGCCTTGATTTTGTAATAATTATCGAGGGTATAGTGGCGATTGAGGTGATCTGGGGTGAAAGTTGTCCATAAGCCAATCTGGGGGGCAAGTTCTACGGAAGATTCAATTTGATAACTGCTGATTTCGGCAATAATCCAATCAAATTTGGTGTTTTTCAGGGCTAACTCGCAAGCCGCCTGGCCGATATTACCGCAAGCGGGGGCATGAAGTCCCGCCGCTTGAAAAATCGCTGCGGTTAAGGCGGTGGTGGTGGTTTTACCATTGGTTCCGGTAATACCCACCCAAGGAAATGACTGCAAATTACGCCAAGCCAGTTCCATTTCACCAATGGTATCAATGTGATGCGATCGCGCTTCTGCTAAAACTGGAACATCCCAGGGAACCCCCGGACTGACGACAATCAAATCCAGAGTAGAAGCCGTTGGTAACGCGAAATCATCTCCGAGTTTGACGGTAATTCCTTCAGCATTTAACTGTTGTTGTAGGGGAATTAATGTTTCTGAAGTGGCGCGATCGCTCAACGTCACTTCCCATCCTTGCTGTTTTAATAATTTGGCGGCTGCAATCCCCGATCGCCCTAATCCGATAATAGAAGCTTTTGGCATAAATCAACGACCAATTACCCTGGTTGGCAAACTGTTCTTAACGATAGTACCGCTTTTTGGGTCGTTCCACGGACGGAGGTAAGGCCCGATCTGGGATTTTAAAATGAAAATGAAGGCGTACCCACTGTTCCCACGATCTCCATGGATAGACCAACATGAGCGAGCAAAAATACACCCAACCCCAACTGCGTCAACAAATCAAAGACGAGTTGATGCACTCAGACAAAGGCGGCAAACCGGGTCAATGGTCGGCCCGCAAAAGTCAGCTTTTGGTGCAAGAATATGAAAAACAAGGGGGCGGCTATCAAGGGGAAAAGGACGAAGCGGCCAAGTCTTTAGAAGCCTGGACTCAGCAAGATTGGCAAACCCAATCGGGGGATGCTAAAGCCAGAAAAGACGGGAAAACTAAGCGCTATTTGCCCAAAGCCGTTTGGAATCGTCTCAGCGAGTCCGAAAAGCAAGAAGTCGAACAATGCAAGCAAAAGCAATCTCAAAACGGCCAGCAGTATGTAGAATGGACTCCTGCGGTCAAACGAGCCATGGCTGAAATCGAGCAAGATGAGGACAGTTTAGCCGATTTGACCCAAGCTGAATTATACGATTTAGCTCGCGATCGCGACATCTCCGGACGCAGCAACATGAACAAAAACGAGCTAATTTCCGCCCTTGGTCAGTCCTCAGCTTCATAATCTGCCCGGACAAACCCCCCAGCAATGCCTAACTCTGGTTTTCGCAGTCTAATATTGTTATCCTGCGGCTCGTCGTACTCTGTACAGGGTAACGGCGCTCCCCAACACAGCATTTCCCGCGAATCGATATTAGGGTACTTTTCAGTCGGGTAAAAGTAGCGCACATCATTAATTGTCGCCGGGGCCACATTAACTTGGGGTAATGGTTCAGGCATAATCAACTCCGGTTGCAGTAACGTCGCCAAACCGATCGCGGCCAGCCAACTCCCAAAAAACCAACTCAGCCACTTTTGTTCTTTTCGCACTGGGGATAGAAAAACCGGGGGTAAGGGTAAATAGCCCCATCGCCAATGACAAATACTCGCGATCGCAAGAGCCGGAATCAAAACTCCATAACCCCAGCCAAAGCGCAATAGGGGCGATCGCCACAATAAAAAACCCCAGCCCAAAATCGCGATCGCCAGAACCCAAAGTTGGCCATTTTGCGCGAAAGCTTTGAATTGCTTTTGGCGAACCAGAAATGTCCCAAAAGCAATTAAACTCAAAACACCCAAAAATAACAGCAAGGATAATAACGTTTGAGCCTCTGCCCACTGTTTCATCCCATCCCACCAAGACAGCGGTCCGGTTTCGGGCGAACTGTACCACGCTTGCCAACCCCCTTCTTCCATTCCCAAGCTTTTCGCTACTTCTGGGAGTAACGGAACTGTCCAGGGAAGATCGAAACACATCAACCGAGATGGGGATAAGGGACAACCCGACGTAATCGTTGCGAAAGCCATCGGAGGCAGTAAAAATACCGTCGCGATCGTTCCTGCGGCCAACCAACGCTGCCATTGTAGTGGGCGATCGCACAGGTAAAATAAACCCGCAATGGGCAATAAGGGAAAGGCCGTAGGTTTTATCGCAAAAGCCCCAAGTGCTAACACCAAAGGAATCCAGCGACCCCGAAGATTACCTCTACCTGGTTGTTTTTGGGCTTGAACCAAAACCAAGATTGACCAAGCAGTTAGCGTAATCAACAACATTACGGCGAAATCTGGGGAAGTCGAGATAATTAGGTTTATAAATGCCCAAATCACAGGTAGTTCTTTAATCACCGTGCGACCGATCAGAATAAACCCGAGAATTAAAGGATAAGCCCAAAAAACCAGTAAATCGCTAAAACGAGAGCGGGTTGTCACTACCCGTCGCAAAGCCAGCCACCAATGGGCGATCGCCAAAAATAAAATAAAACCGTTGATTGTCGCAACTCCCTGAGTCTCTAACATTAGGGGGTTAAAGGGAGCCGCCAAGGCAAACCAAGCCGAAGCCCACCCCAAGCGACTGTGAATTAAAGCCACTCCCGGTACTGCTCCATATTCGCTCAACCAGCGAATCGCACCGTAGTGATACAATCCTGTATCAATCCACCGAACTTGCATGTTCATCAAAGCGGCAGCTAAGGTCGCGATCGCCAGCACAATCAGCCCCCAAGTTTTATTAATATAAGATTTAAACTGGGTTAAATCGGCGCGAGTACGAGGGGAAAATAAAGCTAATCCTACGCCGATGAGGGCGATCGCAATGCCAACTCCCGGTGACAGGGGTACAAATAAAGATGCTGTTAGTAGCGCGATCGCCATAGTGACTAAGCCCAACCACAACGAAACCATCGCGCGATCGTCTAAACGGTCAAACCCCTCTACACGCCAGCAATTGAGCCAGCCCAAGCCCATAATGCCACAGACAATCGTTAATAGTAACCAAGCCCCTAAGAAATACAACATAATTTCATCTCAATTGTTGACAAAATGACGGGCAATCAATACACAAGATCGTTTTTTTGCATGTAATCTAACATACTAATTTCTCAACTTCATCAAAACTTCATATTACAGTCCTTATTTTTAAATTTACTTTAAAGAGCGATATTTCTATCTCAAGAAAGAGCTGTTTCCTTGAAGTTTCTGTAATATTGCTTAAGTAAGGTGACGGATTGAGTGACCCAAATATTCAATCTCCCTTCTGTGCAATCTTAATGTTTCAAAATTCTACCTGGCACTAGATTTTGTAAAAAAAATTTCCGATCGAACTAGCATCTTAACTTTATAAAATACCCATGACTAATCCTGATGTTGTAATTATTGGTGGTGGCCCCGCCGGTCTGACTACCGCTTACGAACTAGCTAAGAAAAACATAACTTCTGTTACCCTTGAAAAAAGCAACCAAGTGGGTGGCATTTCTCGGACTGAAACCTATAAAGGTTATCGTTTCGATATCGGCGGTCACCGCTTTTTCACCAAAGTATCAGAAGTACAACAATTATGGCATGAAGTTCTGGCTTCAGACATGATTAAAGTCCCCCGTTTATCGCGGATTTATTACGACGGCAAATTTTTTAGTTATCCCCTTCAACCTTACAATGCTTTAAGCAATTTAGGCTTAAAAAACAGTGCTTTAATTTTAGCAAGTTATTTCAAAATCAAACTTTTTCCTCACCCCGTCGAAGACAATTTAGAACAATGGGTGACAAACCGCTTTGGTCGGCGACTTTATCGTATCTTTTTTAAGACTTACACCGAGAAAGTTTGGGGAATTGAATGTCATAAAATTCAAGCGGATTGGGCCGCTCAAAGAATCAAAGGCTTATCCCTCAAAAAAGCCGTTTTAAATGCACTTTTTAAAGTGAATAATACCAAAACATTAATTCAAGAATTTGAATATCCTCGCTTGGGGCCGGGGATGATGTGGGAGCGTTTTCAAGATATCCTCAACGAGCAAGGAAACACCGTTCATCTCGATACGGCGGTATTGCGTCTCGATCGCGAAGGTAAACGCATTACCCAAGTTGTCACGGGTTCTGGCGATCGCATTACTCAATATACAGCCGAACATTTTGTTTCGAGTATGCCTATTACTCAGTTAGTACAACGGCTCAATCCTCAACCCCCCGAACAGATCTTACAAGCGACTAAAAACTTAAAATATCGCGACTTTTTGATCGTTCCCCTCATCATTGACCAACCCCATCTTTTCCCCGACAACTGGATTTATATCCACAGTCCCCTCTTTCAAGTTGGCCGCATCCAAAACTTCAAAAACTGGAGTCCGGAAATGGTTCCCGATCCTCAAAAAACTTGCGTGGGGATGGAATATTTTTGCAGCGAAGGAGATGAGCTTTGGGAGAAATCTGAAGCCGAACTGATTGAATTAGCCAGTCGCGAGATTGTCGGTTTGGGCTTAGTTGATAGCCTCGATAAAATCAAAGACGGTACAACAATTCGCCAACATAAAGCTTACCCCGTTTACGATGGCGAATACCGCAAAAATCTCAAAATTCTTCAAGATTATCTCCAGACTTTTGAAAACCTACAAACCATTGGACGGAATGGAATGCACCGCTACAACAACCAAGATCATTCCATGTTAACAGGTATCTTGGCTGCGAAAAATATTGCCGGTGAAAACCATGATTTATGGAATGTAAACGTCGAACGTTCTTATCATGAAGACTTCACCAGAGAACAATGGAAAAGTAAAAAGGCACAAGAAACAATCAGTACCGAGGCTGCGAAATTAGCAAAAGAACAAAATCTTTTAGAGAAAGTGCGGGATTAAGGAAGTAGCAAGACTGAAATAATGAACGCTATATCTTTCCCTTTGGTTTCCGTTATCATTCCCGTGTACAACGATTCTCAGAGACTCAAAACCTGTCTAGAAGCACTTTCTCGGCAAAGTTATCCCCAAGATTGTTATGAAATTATTGTGGTGGATAATGCCTCTGAGACTCAGGAAGCTCAAGCGATCGCAGCCGTTGTTCACTCTTGTCCTCAAGCCCGTTTAACCGGGGAAAAAACCCCCGGTTCTTATGCGGCTCGCAATCGCGGTATTAGCCTCGCTCAAGGGGAAATTCTGGCGTTTACAGATGCCGATTGTATCCCCGCAACTCAGTGGCTAGAAGCCGGAGTTCAGCAGTTACAATCTGTTCCCAATTGCGGCTTAGTTGCGGGTAAGATTGAAATTTTCTTTCAAAACCCTCAACGCTTAACTCCGGTAGAATTATTTGAAAAAGTGACGGCTTTTGAGCAAAAAAGATATGTAGAAAAAGAGCAATACGGCGCTACGGCTAATCTATTTACTTATAAAAAAGTAATGGATAAAGTTGGCAATTTTAACGCTGAGGTGAAATCGAGTGGTGATGTAGATTGGGGACAGCGAGTGGCCGCAGCAGGCTATCAACAAGTTTATGCCGAGCCAGTTTGTGTGGCTCATCCAGCGCGATTTTCTTGGCAACAAATTCATAAAAGAACGGCTCGTTTAGTGGGAGGAAAGTACGATTTAAAACGCCATAAAACCTCGCTTTTTAATGATTTAACCCGTGATTTTGTTCCCCCTGTTAATTTCGCGATCGCGACTTTTCAAGACAATCGTTTAAAGACCGTAGCAGAAAAAACAAAAGTCATTTTAGTCATGGTTTTTATTCGTTATATTGGTGCTTGGGAAAAAATTCGATTAATCCTAGGAGGTGCATCAGTCCGAGAATGACTTGGCGCGATCGCCCCGTTTCACGATTTGAGAAAATTTACAGTCATGAAAATTGCCTTTATCGTCGGACAGTTTCCCTTATTATCCGAAACTTTTATTATTAATCAGATTACAGGCTTGCGCGATCGCGGCCACGAAGTTGATATTTATGCAGACCAACCCGGAGACTTGACAAAACTCCACGATGATGTCATAAATTACAATTTACTCGACCACACCACCTACTTTTCTAAGATTCCCAATAACTTAGTTTGGAGAGCGATTGAAGGGAGCAATCTTTTGATAACAAAGTTATTCCAAAATCCGGCTAAAACCCTAGAAGCGATTAACATTTTTAAACACGGTAAATCGGCATTATCGTTGTGGCTTTTGTATAGCCTCGTTCCCCAACTCAAGCAAGAATATGACATCATTCATTGTCAGTTTGGCACAGCCGGATTCCGAGGTATAGCATTTCAGACAATTCACAGTCCCCAAGCCAAACTCATTACAATTTTTCGCGGTCGCGATATTAGTAACTTTGTCAAAGAAAGAGGCGAAAATGTTTATAATCCCCTATTTCAACGAGGAGATTATTTCCTCGCAAATTGTGACTTTTTTAAAAAACGAGTGCTGCAACTGGGCTGTCCTGCTGACAAAATCAAAGTGCATGGTTCGGGCTTAGATTGTCAGCGTTTTCCCTTTCAAACTCGCGACTTTCCTGCCGATAATCTCATTCGTATTGCCACCACAGGACGATTAGTGGAAAAGAAAGGCATTGAATACAGCATTCGTGCCGTTGCTCAAGTTCAAAAACAATATCCCAACCTAGAATATATTATCGTTGGCGAAGGAGAGTTACGCCCTCATTTTGAACAACTTATTCAAGAGCTTAACGCCACGAAAATTATTAAATTAGTCGGGCAAAAATCCCATAAAGAATTAATTGAAATCCTGACACAATCTCATCTTTTTATTGCCCCTAGCGTCACAGCCCAAGACGGCGACCAAGACGCACCCGTAAATGTACTGAAAGAAGCGATGGCTACGGGACTTCCCGTAATTAGTACCACTCACGGCGGCATTCCCGAATTAGTCGAAGATAATATTTCTGGTTTTCTCGTTCCCGAACGAGATGCCGATGCGATCGCCCAGAAACTAATTTACTTGATCGAACATCCCGAACGCTGGCCGGAAATGGGACGAGCAGGACGCAACTGTGTTGAAGCCCATTATGACCTAAACCGCCTTAACGATGCTTTAGTCCATCTTTATCAATCTCTTTTATCATTAAACTCAAAATCCGCCTCTGAAACAGTATTTTCCGTGACAACTTCGTAATTTATTGAGGTAATTATGACAGCGAACACAACCCCAAATCCCACCCAGTCGATAACCCCCGATGGGTCACAACCCCCCGTGACGATTGTTGTTGTTCCCCGCGAACGCTTTAGTTATGCCCGTCGCTCCTTAGAAAGTATCTTCGAGCATACGCAACTGCCCTATAAACTCGTTTATGTAGACGGCAACTCGCCCCCGTTTCTGCAAAAATACCTCGAAGAACAAGCCGCAGAGCGCGATTTTGAGCTTGTTCGCACCGATTACTACCTTTACCCCAACCAAGCCCGTAACATCGGCTTGAGCCGGGTAGAAACGCCTTATGTGGCTTTTGTAGACAACGATGTCATTGTGTCTCCCGGTTGGCTGACGGCGTTAGTCAACTGTGCCGAAAGCCAAAACGCGGCGGTTGTGGGCCCGTTAATGTGTCAGTACGAGCCAATTCACGAAAACGTCCATTTTGCCGGGGGCGAGTCTCATATTTGGACGGATAAAACCGGAAGGCGGCGCTTACGGGAAAAAATGTACGACCAAGGCAAAGATGTTGTAGAGATACGCGATCGCCTCAAACAAAGTCCCACCGAACTCGCAGAATTTCACTGCGTTTTAGTACGTCGTTCCATCTTTGACCAAGTGGGCTTACTTGACGAAGCCATGCTCAACACCAAAGAGCATCTCGACTTTTGTATGTTAGTCCGCGAAGCTGGCGAAACCGTGTACTTTGAGCCGGATTCCCTCGTCACTTACGTTCCCGGGCCGCCGCAACATTGGTCAGACGTTCACTACTATATGTTGCGCTGGAGCAATGCCTGGACGCTTAAAAGCTTGCATCACTTCCGAGATAAATGGAATTTAGCCGAAGATGGCTATTTTCAAGCCAAATACAAAAAATTAGGTTGGCGGCGCTATGGCACCTTAATCGAACCCCTGGCGCGAAAACTGACCTTTGGCATCGGTACAGAACTATTAGCCCGCGCGATCGCCAAAACCGAACATAGTTTCAATGCCTTATTAACTTACCACCACAGCCAAACGCAAAAAAACAAAACCGAAGTTGCGCCAAAAGCGGCTAATCCGGCTCAATCTCCTTAAATTGTCCCTTTTTAAAACCCGTAAGTCCCTCAAAGCCATGTTATTTTCCGTAATCATCCCCTCTTACAACCGTCCTCAACAACTCGCTCAGTGTTTAGAATCCCTGAGTCAGCTTGAATACGATCGCGATCGCTTTGAAGTCATTGTCATGGATGACGGCAGCAAAACCCCCTTAGATGAAGTCGTTACCCCCTTTCAAAACCGTCTCAACGTCCGTTTACTGCGCCAAACCAACGCCGGCCCCGCCGCAGCCCGCAATCACGCCGCCCAACACGCTCGCGGTCGTTATATCGCCTTTACCGACGATGATTGTCGCCCCGCCCAAAATTGGTTACAAGCCCTCGAAACAGCAGTTACCACCTATCCCGATCGCATTATCGGCGGTCGCACCGTCAACGACTTAGGAGACAATCCCTTCTCCACCACCAGCCAAAACATTATCAGCATGGGTTACGACCACTACAACGCCGTGCGCGACCAAGCCCGCTTTTTTGCCTCAAATAACATGGTGGTTCCGGCCGCTCGTTTTCGAGAAATGGGCGGCTTTGACGAAAGCTTTACCACCTCAGAAGACCGGGAATTGTGCGATCGCTGGATTCACGCCAACCACAAAATGCTGTACGCCCCCGAAGTCGTCATTTATCACGCCCATCCCATGACCCTACGCAGCTTTTGGAAACAGCACTTCACCTATGGTCAAGGGGCATATCGCTTTCACCAACTGCGAGCAACGAAAGGTTGGGGTGACTTTGAAATCGAAGGCAACTATTACTTGCGATTATTGCGCTATCCCTTTGAACACGGTCAAAACAAACAAGGATTAATTCTTACCGCCGTTTTGTTTGTGTCCCAAGTGGCCAACGCGGCCGGATTTTTCTGGCAGATGGCGCGATCGACAAAAACCCCCCCAACCGTTAAGAAAGCAAAACCGAAAAGCCTCAAATTTGAATAAAGGTGAAAGATAGCATCGCGATCGACAACTTCCCCAAAATCCCCATGCAACTCAATCCCCTATGACCAAATTTGCCCCGCGACCCCTTACTCAAAACATCTACACCCCCGAAAGCATCCTCAGACATCCCAAACGGCTATTCACGCGGATGTGGTACGACCTCCTGGCCTCCCGCGAACTCGCTTGGCGCTTGATGGTACGGGATATCAGCGCCCAATACCGTCAATCGGTTTTGGGGGTTGCTTGGGCGTTTATTCCCCCTTTAGTCATGGCCGCAGGCTTCACCCTCGCCGGGGAAGCCCAAGTCATCAACACCGGACGCACAGACATGCCCTATCCAGCTTATGTCATGTTTAGCACCGCCCTTTGGCAAACCTTTGTGGATGCCGTCAACGGCCCCGTCAACGCCACGATCAAAGCCAAACCCATGTTAGCCCGCGTCAACTTTCCCCGGGAAGCCATCATCCTGGCTAAAGTGGGTGAAGTTTGTTTTAACTTTGCCATCAAATTAATATTAATTATTGGCATTTTTATTTGGTATCGTATTGCCATCACTTGGACCCTCATCCTGGCCCCAGTCGCCCTGGTCCACTTGATTCTGTTCGGTACGCTTGTCGGCACGTTACTCTCGCCCTTGGGGGTACTCTACGACGACGTAGCCAGGGGTTTGACCATGGTCACGGGGTTTTGGTTATTTGTAACTCCGGTTGTCTACTCCGTCCCCGAATCCGGCTTATTTGGCGCTCTGGTACAACTCAACCCCGTCACCCCCCTCCTGGTCACCACCCGCGAGTTAGCCACCACTGGGGTTGTTTCTGAACCTTTGAGCTTTTGGGTTGTGAGTCTTCTGACTTGGATTGGTTTATTCTTCGTTTGGATTGCTTTTCGGATTGCGATTCCCTATGTTATTGAGCGAGTTAGTTCGTAGTTAAGCAATTACCAATTACTAATTACCAATTACCAGTTACCAGTTACCAGTTACCAATTAAGGGATTTTGGCGAATAACCAATAACCAACAACAAACAACAAACAACAAACAACCAATAATTCCTCCGGCCATGACCCTAAAAGAAATAAAGACAACGACAAAACCACAAGACTCGGAAACTTTAATTACCGTCGAAAATGTTTCTAAGAAATTTTGTCGCGATTTAAAAAAGTCTTTGTTTTACGGAGTACAAGATATTTGTACCGATTTAACCGGGGGTCGTCGCAAAAGCGATACTCTACGACCTGGGGAGTTTTGGGCGTTGGATAATATTAGCTTTGACCTCAAACAAGGCGAAGCCTTGGGTTTAGTGGGGGCTAATGGTGCCGGAAAAAGTACCTTACTCCGCATTCTCAGTGGTTTAATTAAGCCCGATACCGGGTTAGTTAAAGTGCGGGGTCGTTTAGCCCCTTTAATTGCATTGGGGGCAGGTTTTAATCCAATTTTGACCGGACGGGAAAACATTTATGCCAACATGGCTATTTTGGGTTTACCCACTCAACAAATTGAAGAAAAGTTTGAAGATGTTGTTGAGTTTGCCGAAATTGCCGAAGCTATTGATGCTCCAGTACAAACTTATAGTTCCGGGATGGCTGCTCGTTTGGGTTTTGCTTGTGCGATTCATGTCGAACCGGAGATTCTTTTAATTGATGAAGTGTTAGCCGTTGGGGATGTTCGGTTTAAATTAAAATGCCACCAACGTCTGGCTCAACTCAAAGAAAAAGGGACGGCTTTTATTTTAGTTTCTCATACGCCTTATATTGTTTTAAATGCTTGCGAACACGCGATTTATCTGAATCGAGGTAAACTTGCTGGAGCCGGAGAAACTGAAAAAATTATTCAACAATACGAGCAGGATTTAAGGTTATCAGGCGCTGGGACAGCCACGGGACTAACCATCCTTCCCCAAAAGTCTGAAGCGGAGAGTTTGGGTTTGGATATGTTGGCGCTTTTCTTCCGTAACCAAGACCAAGAAATTGTCGAAGCTCCCCAAACGGGAGAACCCGCATATTTATGTATTAAGTGTAGAGCTTATGAGGCGATCGCGGATATTGATTTGCGTTTCAAAATCAATTATTTATCGGGGGAAAACAAGCAAGTTTTGGACATTATGTCCGTTAATGACAACACAACTTTAAATGCGCCTCAAGGAATCTTTGAAGTGCAAATGTATATGCCCTGTTGTACTCTCATTGAAGGGGTATATACTGCCAAAATTTATGTCAAGAAAGGAATGCTCTCTTTCGATCTCGTGCCGTCTTTCCGCTTCCGGGTAGACTGCAAGGTTAATATTAGTCGCTGTTCTTTTTATCAGCCCCGGAGTTGGCATATATTAGCTGATGAAAGAGGGCAGTCGTGGCAAGAAATCGAACATCATAAAGAGCGTTTTATGTTACAAAAAGGGGGATCGTAAATGGTAAAAATTCAGCAGAGATACTCTCACAAATCACCTTTGCTTTTTGAGTTTAAGTCTCTCGTTTTTTTCCGACACCCAAATGCTTACCAATATGAATCATCATCAAGTCAAGGGATCAATTGAGTTTATAACTATGAACTCCCTCTCAATCAGTATTATTATTCCTACTTATAATCGCCCTCATTGATTACCCTGCGCGGTTAACAGTGCCTTAGCCCAAACAATTCCAGATTTTGAAGTTATTGTTGTCGATGATGCTTCCCCTCAACCCGTTGATTTACCCGAACATCCGCAACTTAGGGTGATTCGGCAACCCGAAAATCGCGGCGTTTCTGCGGCTCGTAATGTAGGTGCAAAAGCCGCCAAAGGTCGCTGGATTACTTATCTAGATGATGACGATGTTTTATTGCCAAATATGGCAGAGATTTCTTTAAATGCCTTGGCAAAAAGCACATTACCTAAACCCGTCGCTGTTCTTTCAGGATTAGAAGTTATAGACGAAAATGGTCAAGTTAAACAAACGCGGATTCCGCCAACTTTGCCAAAAGGCTCTCACTTTGGTTTAGAAGAAATAGACCCCAAATATTCGTTTTTTTGTAAGCAGACAATGGTGATTGAAAAAGATGTCTTATTGAGTATTGGTGGCTTTGATGAATCCTTTTCTTCTCGGGTTACGACGGAATTATTCTTAAGGCTTAATCCTATTTGTTCTTTGCAAGGGATTGACACGGTAACCTATCAATTACGCGATCATCAAAATATCCGTATTTCTCGCGATCCGTCTCGCCGTCAAATAAACTTTGTTCGCTTATTGCAGAAACATCAATCTTTATTTGAAGCGCATCCCAAAATGTTTGCTAACTTTATTTATAACCATGCCATGACATCTTATCGTTCGGGTCAAAATATCGCAGCCCTCAAAAGCATAGGTCACGCCCTGAAAGTAAATCCTGTTCACACAATCGCTCGAATGGGTTCGCCGTTAAAAAAAAGTTGGTTCTTCAGTTGAGCTAGAACCGGCCGATCTGATCGTTGCCTATTACACCATTCAGTTTATTCAGCCTGCCATTCGTCAAGTTATTTTTGATAAAATTTACAATGCGTTGAACTGGGGAGGGGGCTTTCTTTTGTTTGAAAAAGTCCGCGCTCCGGATGCTCGCTTTCAAGATATGATGTCATCTTTGTATGTAGACTTTAAGCTTCAGCAAGGTTTTAGCGAACAAGAAATTGTCAATAAAAGTCGCAGTCTCAAAGGCGTATTAGAGCCTTTTTCGACTCAGGGTAACATTGACTTAATGAAACGGGCTGGTTTTGTGGATATTATGACCGTTTTTAAACATTTATGTTTTGAAGGATTCTTAGCAGTGATGATATTGTGATGGAATTAGGGGGCGGGATTGGGATGTTAGCCACCGCTTGCGCTTTGAAAATTGGGGGCGATCGCGTCCACTCCTACGAAGCCAATCCTATCCTAGAAACCCTCATTCGGGACAACTACGGCCTCAACAACGTCAGTCCGCACCTGAAAATGTGTATGCTCGGCCGCACTCACGACACTTGCACCTTCTATGTTTGCAAACACTTTGCCCGGTCTTCCGCTTACGACCTCCTCAACGACGAAATTAAGCGCATTCAGCCCACAGTTTTAGTAATGGATGTCCAGGGTAGCGAAGGGGAGTTACTCGGCTTTGCAGACCTGTCAGGAGTCCGCAAACTGCTGGTAGAAATGCACCCGAATGTCTTAGAGATTAATCAAGTCAATCGCTTGCGCCGTCAACTCCGCGCTCAAGGCTTTATCGAAGTTGAACGGGCCGGACAAAGCTTTATGTATCTGCGCGAAGGATATCTAGTCTAGGATAGAGGCGCAACCGGGGGCGCGATCGCTAAAATAATAGCGCCCTGAAGATGCTTGGTTTATGAACAACGATCGCGCCCAAAAATCCGCCCAACTGCCCAGCAAACAGCGTTTTGCGCGAGTGCTGCGCTTTTTCAGTCGCATTAGTTTCTGGGGACAACTCATACTCGGAGGCGGTGCAGGTATTACCCTGCTGCTCATTATGTTTAGCCGTAGTTTCAGCAGCCAAACCAACAACGCCGCCATTGGTTTCGGGATTTTCCTTGGTGCATTAGCCCTAGGTGCATTGGGCTTTCGGATTTACTGGGCGTGGCGTTACCGTCAACTTTCCCGCCGTCTCCAACTCGCAGACACCAATTTACACCCCAAACGCCGAAAAATTATTGAGTTATTACGTTTGGGCTTGTTAGCCAGCTTAATTGGCTTATTGCTGGCATTTCTTGCCTCAGAGCTAACCGTTACTGCTATTTTAGCCAAGGCGATCGCCCAACCCCAAGGAGTCGCCGTATATGAACCCGAAAAGATCGTGCGGGCGTTGGATATTTTCTTGATTTTGTCCAATCTCAACATCGCCGCCGCCCATTTTCTCGGCAGCATTAACTCTCTCGGCTTGTTAGAGTGGATTACTGTAGATTAGAGTGTATTTTCAGAGCGAAAACCATTATCCTCCCTAGGAGACAGGGAGGGCCTGGGTGTGTTCGCTTCACTCGGACGAGGTGCTAGGGGATCGCTGCGGCTCATCTCATCGGATAAATTCTGCACGCCTGCGGTTAGGGGAATATTCGGAATTGTCAATTGCACGCGCTCTTCGGTATCCGTCACCGTCAGCGTTATGGACTGCGACCCAATTAACAGTCCCGGAGAAATGATTAACTTGCCGCTGGCGCTTTGGTTGTTTCCCGGTAAAATTTCCGGTAAGTCTTCTACTATGACACTCATCGTCATACCGCGATCGTCCGTTAGCTTAAAGAAACTCGATAAAAATTCTAGCGATCGCGCCGTACTATTTTGCAGGGTAATATCCAGTACATAATGATTTTGCTCCTTTCGCAACGCCGAAACCCGCAAACTGACCCCATTATTTTGAGTATTGAGATTCAGCAAAATCGGTTCGGCCACCGGGGGGGGCGTGGGAATCGGTAAAGCCTGGGTTAAAGGTTCTTTGGGTAAAGCAAAAGTAAAATCGCTCAAGCCCCGGTTGAGGGTTAAAAGGGATTGTTCGGGGGGTTGCGATTGCCGCCAACTCATAGCCCCATTAAAACCAATCCAGGCGATCGCGATACCTCCCCCTATTTTCCACCCCCATGCTGGAATTTTCTGCCACGTTTGAGACAAAATGCGAGTCGCACTGGGTAGAGAGATGTCCAGTTGAATCGACGGCGTGTTTAAAGAAATCGACTCATTGTTTGTAGATACCGATTTTTGGACTTTTTGGAGGAATAAAGGCACTGTCGCTGCCGTTTGCGCCGGACCAATAACTGGATTTTGTTGTGGCTTCGGTTTTTGAGCTTCAGTGGCTAACCCCTGCAACTGCATCGCGATCGCTTCAGTATTCGGCGGACGATTCCCCGGAAAAGGAGCCATCATACGATCGATCAAATCCACAAATGCTTGGGGCAACTCCGACAAGCCCTCATGCCATATTAACTGACCCGTCCGGGGGTCTTCGTCAAACGCCGTGGGATTCTTACCCGTGAGTAAAAAAACAAAGGTGCGCCCCAACGCATAAAAATCCGACTGCGGCACTGCTTTACCATTATTTTGCTCTAAGGGCGTATAGCCTGCCGAAGCAATACTCGTAACTCCCGATCCACCGCCCATTTTTGCCAAATAGGTATGGGTCATTTCTCGGGCTGTACCAAAATCAATCAACGTCAACCGTCCATCGGGACGACGCATGATGTTTGCGGGTTTGATGTCCCGGTGGAAATACTGTCTTTGGTGAACGCAATTGAGAATTTCAACTAACTGCTGCAACCAATCTAAAGCCTGTTCGTAAGGAATGGGCGATTTTCCCTTCATCCAGGTTTGTAAATTTTGCCCGTAGATTTTTTCCATCACCAAACAATGAAGGGGTTTGGCCGAGCGTTGCGGTCGCCAGGTAAAATAAGTATCGATTTTGGGAATGCCGGGATGATTGAGTTGGCCGAGGACTTCTGCTTCTTGTTGAAACAGCGCGATCGCCTTCGGGTCATCAATTTTTAAAATTTTCAGAATTTTGGGTTGACCGCGATCGCGAGCTTCGTAAATTTTACCAAATCCCGTACTATCACTGAGTAACCGCACCACCCGATAGCGTTTGTGAATGGTTAAGTCGGCATGACAACTTTGACAATGATGCTGACGAGCATTCCCTGGATGATTGGGGTTAGGACAATGAGGATTGATGCACAGGCTCATAAGGGTTTGGGCATCCTGTCAACGATCGAGACAGCTACTGCTGGCCAACAATAGGGATGAACTGGGTAGGAAAGATACATCCATCTTAACCGTTGTAGGATTGAGACAACAGTGGGAATTATATTGAGCTAATTCTAGGCGATTCTTGCCCTCCGGCCATCTGTGCAATTGTCAAGAGTTCGTAAAGTTGGTTATTGGTTATTGGTTGTTGGTTGTTTGTTCCCCTACAGCACGCGCTGCCCCTTAGATGCCGATCGCTGAAATTGCCGTGTACCTCAAAAACTGATGACTGATAACTGATGACTGATAACTGAAATCAGTCCACCTCAGCATTGACAAAATACACCCAAGAATTGCAACCGGCGGCTTCATTGCAATCGAGGGATAAAGCAAAACTGCTGGCATTTTCTAACGGCAGAGTCAGGGTATAAAGTTCCCCAGGAACAATAACTTGAGGGGCTTGGGCTGTACCATCGAGATAAGGCGTTAACACCATCGAACTTGCGCCCATGCTGGTATCGTGTAAGCCAAACTGCAACGACAACATCGAAGCATCCTCAGGAATCGCACAAGCCATAACTGCCCCAGGATAAGCTCTCATGCGGGATTCATAATACCGCTTGCCCACCGAAAAACCGCGATCGCTCCACTCAAAATTATTACTCGGTTTGCCGTCAGCATCCACGCAATTGAGATCGAGAATCGGGTCGGCACTCCAGGCTACACCACTCCCCGACGCGATCGCGATCGCCACGCCACCCACAACACCCAAACCACGCAGTAACGAACGAATTTTCATCACAAACTCCTCTACCATCAATATCAAGGGTTTATCTTAAGCCCTATCTTAATCTGATTTGGTTATTGGTTATTAGTTATTGGTTATTGGTTGTTGGTTGTTGGTTGTTTGTGAAGCTTAATGTTCAAATCTCATAATTGGTAATTGGTAACTGGTAATTGGTAATTCCCTCCCACTGCCCAAAACACTCTCGCGTGAAACGTTAAATTTACTTTTTTGGGCTGTAACGCTTATAAGCGTCTAGCTTTGAGCTTTTTTATAGAGTCTGCCCTGTAGCAAGAAGTTTCTGACTCCTTTGGAGGGGCTTGCATCCCCACTCCCCCCGATTGCCGATTGCCGATTGCCGAGAAGCCCCTTAGATGCTGATAACTGATAACTGATAACTGATTACTGACTAAGAAGCCCCCAACGCCTTAGTCAGAAAAGATTCAGGCCGTTGCGGATGGGGCCAAGCAAAAGCATGACGGAAAGCCGCATCCTGACAGGCTTGCAGTTGTGCGAAATCAATCACATCTTGAGTCAAGAGGTTTTCATACTCAAACGGCAAACGGACGTTGTGTAAGCCCGCATTATCTGTACAAATGGCAATATCAACCCCCGCCTCAAAACAACGGTCAAAGACGGTTTTAAGCTGGTGTAAGTCCTCTAGCGTCCCGGTTTTGAGGTAAGTGGTAGGACAGACTTCCAAGCATTGGCCGCGACGGGCGATTTCGGGCAGTAATTCCGGGTAAAGCAACGGAATTTGAATGCCATGGCCAATTCGCATCAGATAGGGTAATAACTCCGGGTAACAGCCGTCGGGGGTTTCGTAAAGATGGCCTGTCGTTTTGATATTTTGCGATCGCGCCCATTCATACAAGCGTGTAAACTCGTCTAAGCGGTCGGCATAATGAGCATCACCCCCGGCTACATCAATGGCACATACATAGTCTGGCATTTGTTGAGCCAGTTTCGCGATCGCCCGATTCACATCTTGAGGCAATCGCGAGTGCATACACAGAATTTGCCGCGTCACAATCGGATACTCTGGCACTTGAGAAGCTTTCCCCACAATCTCCACAATCTCGGCCATCTGGTCTAAACGCTCATTTTGGCTCAAACTCTCATCCGTTCGTAAATAAGGCGTATAGCGCAATTCTAAATACGCCAAATTTTCAAAAATATATGCCCCGCGAATCAAGCGATAAATAAAATACGGCAAAGTTTCCGGGGTTTGCACGCTTTCAACCAACGTGTGTAACTCCAGATATTCATCTAAAGTATTGCGCTCGCGGGTATAAAATTCTTCAAATTCAGGGTATTCTGGAAAACGTTGCGCCATCGTGCGATCGCGGCGCTGAAAATAACGCCATAACACTCTCGGCACTACCGAACCGCCCAAATGACGGTGTAAATCAGCATACAAAGCCATAATATACCTTTAACTCTCAAAAAATTACCATCGTCGTCGCTGAAACTTCAGCCCTAAAATTAAATAGGGGGAAAGATGACCTGCGGTCTAAACACCGCTTATTGAATCGATCTCTCTCGACTCAAAGCGAAAATCAAAATCTTCCATCTTGACACCCACTACTATCAGTGTAGATAATGGGAGATTGTGAAAACCGTCATATCAAAAAAGACCCTTGGCTAACGTTATCGTAATCGGAGCCCAGTGGGGGGACGAAGGAAAAGGAAAAATTACCGATTTACTCAGTCGGTCAGCAGATGTGGTCGTGCGTTATCAAGGAGGGGTTAACGCCGGACATACCGTTGTCGTCCAAGGACAAACCTTTAAATTACATCTTATTCCTTCTGGCATTTTATATCCCAATACCGCCTGCATTATCGGCTCTGGGACAGTCATCGACCCGCAAGTTTTGATCGAAGAAATCGATCGCCTTGAAGCCCTCAACGTCGATACCTCCAACCTTTATATATCCCAAACCGCCCATGTCACCATGCCCTATCATCGGCTGATTGACCAAGCGGCAGAAGACAAGCGCGGCGATCAAAAAATCGGCACCACCAAACGCGGCATTGGCCCCACCTATGCCGACAAAGCCGATCGCACCGGGATTCGGATGCTAGACCTGGTTGACCCAGACGAGCTAAAAGCGCGTTGTGAGTGGACTGTCAATTATAAAAATACAGTCCTCGAAAAACTCTACGACTTACCGCCCCTCAATCCCCAAACGGTTATCGAGCAGTATAGCGCTTATGCTGACCGTTTGCGGCCTTTTGTGGTGGATAGCTCCCTCCAAATCGCCGAAGCGGTGCGCCAGCGTCATAATATCCTGTTTGAAGGCGCACAAGGAACGCTTCTCGACCTCGATCACGGCACTTATCCTTATGTCACCTCCTCCAATCCAATTGCGGGGGGGGCTTGCGTCGGAGCAGGGGTTGGCCCTACCATCATCGATCGCGTGATCGGCGTGGCCAAAGCCTACACCACCCGCGTCGGGGAAGGGCCCTTTCCCACCGAATTAAACGGCGAGATTGGTCAAATTTTAGGTGATATCGGGGCAGAATTCGGCACCACCACCGGACGCGCTCGCCGTTGTGGTTGGTTTGATGCCGTCATCGGTCGCTATGCCGTCCGCATCAACGGCTTAGACTGCTTGGCCATTACCAAACTCGATGTCCTCGACAGCCTCGAAGAAATCAAAGTTTGTGTAGCTTACGAAATCGACGGCAAAACCTGTCATCATTTCCCCAGCAACGCCGTGCAATTTAGCAAATGCAAGCCCATTTATAAAACCCTCCCCGGTTGGCAACAATCAACGGCAGAATGTCGCCATTTAGACGATTTGCCCAAGCAAGCGCTAGACTATCTCAAGTTCTTGGCCGAATTGATGGAAGTCCCCATCGCGATCGTCTCATTAGGAGCCAGTCGCGATCAAACTATCATCGTTGAAGACCCCATCCACGGGCCCAAACGCGCCCTACTCGATGCCAACGGCGACCCGGTTTAACTACAGTTATCAGTCAACAGTCATCAGTCATCAGTGTTTTGGGCAGTGGGCAGCTTCTTCAGTTATCAGTCAACAGTCAACAGTCAACAGTTTTTTGGGCAGTGGGCAGTGGGCAGTGGTTGTGTAGGGGCGGGGTTTCCCCGCCCAAGAGAGGGAGGAAAGTCGCCTAATTTGAAGCCTCAAAAAATCGCCAAACTTTACCCTTGAACAAACTCTCAAAGAAGGGTTGAAAGCCATACTGTCTCGGTGTTTGGGCTTCGCAAACTCGATTTTGGTTCGTGAGAGAGTTAACTTCTCATCCGCTATCCATTGAGACGGCGAGAACGGTTTTGTTTCCACTGCCAAGCCTACTTTAATTTGCGTTAAGCGTAACTTGTAAAATCTACAACCCTACTCAAATCATCATGTCTATCGCTATTGAATGTCAAAAACGTCCTGAAGGCAAAAAGCCTGGAGTATTGCGCCGCGAAGGTTTACTACCTGTCGCGCTATACGGTCATAAAGGCGCAGAATCCATGTCTTTGACCGTAGATACCAAAGCCGCCGAAACCCTGCTCAAAAACGCTTCGATCAACAACACCTTGGTTGATGTGAGCGTCCCCGATGCGTCTTGGAAAGGCAAAGCCCTGATTCGCGAAGTGCAATCTCATCCTTGGCGACGCACCCTTTATCACCTCAGCTTCTTTGCTGTCGGCGGTCAAGACAGCGTAGAAGTGGTTGTTCCCATCCACCTTGTGGGCGATGCCGTCGGCGTGAAAAACGGCGGTATTCTCGACCAAATTATGACCGAAACCACCGTCCAATGTGCCCCTGATAGCATCCCCGAATCCATCGAAATCGATGTGACCGATATGGAAGTCGGGACAACGCTGCACGTTGATGAAATTCCCGTCCCTGCGGGGGTAAGCATCATGGACGAAGCGGGTCGTACCGTTCTTAGTGTTGTGACTCCGACAATGCCGCAAACCGAACAAACCGAAGAAGTGTCCGAAATCGGCGCATTACTCGAAGACTTACCGGAAGAAGAAACCGCCGAGGAAGGCGAAGGCGAAGGCGAATAAACGCCAGTTCGTACTATTTTCTGTTATACAGGCCAGGGGTTATTTCATCCCTGGTTTTTTTAGTTTCTTTTAAACGATTTCTGATGAAAAAATACAACGTTTACGGTATCGGTCACGCCCTCACGGATATGGAATACGAGGTCACTCCCGAACAGCTACAAGCCCTCAATATTGATAAAGGGGTGATGACTTTAGTAGACGAAGACCGCCAACACGAAATTATCCAACATTTCCAAGCATTATCCTGTCAGAAAGCTTCGGGCGGTTCGGCGGCCAACACAATGGTTGCACTTTGTCAACTCGGCGGTTCGGGCTTTTTCTCTTGCAAAGTCGCTGACGATGACATTGGCGCATTTTACCAAGAGGATTTGGTCAACTGCGGCCTGGAAACTAATCTAACTCAGCAAGCAGCGAGTGAAGGCATTACGGGCAAATGCTTGGTTTTGGTTACCCCCGACACCGACCGGACTATGAACACCTTTCTGGGGATTAGCGGCAGTTTTTCGGAAGTGGAGTTGGTTCCCGAAGCCCTGGCCGCTTCAGAATACCTGTACATCGAAGGTTATTTGGTTTCAGCCCCTAATTCTAAGGCCGCGGCAATTAAGGCGCGAGAATTGGCACAAAATGCCGGAGTCAAAACTTCTCTGTCTTTGTCTGACCCCAATATGGTGCAGTTTTTCAAAGACGGGTTGTTAGAAATGATTGGGTCGGGATTGGACTTTATTTTTGCCAACGAAGTCGAAGCCCTCAAAATGGCTGATACCAATAATCTTAACGACGCGATCGCGCACTTGAAAACCCTCGCCACCAGATTCGCCATTACCCGCGGCCCCAACGGTTCCATCGTCTTCGATGGCACAGACCTCCTCGAAATTCCCCCCCATCCCGTCAAAGCGGTAGATACCGTCGGCGCAGGAGATATGTATGCTGGAGCGTTTCTCTATGGTCTGACTCACGATATGGGTTACCTCGAAGCAGCGAATTTGGCTTCTCTGGCTGCGGCTAAGGTGGTCACCCAGTTTGGCCCCCGTTTAGAAATTGCCCAGACCCAAGCTTTACTTACTCAGTAAAGCTTTTGAGAATGAATTGATGTCCTCAAAGAAATGCTAGGATTTGACCGAATCTTGGCAACAGTTTTTATTAGGAGAATGATATGGCCAACCGACTGCGTAATTTTTTGATTGGTGCGGGGATTGCGACAGCAGGCGCAATCGGCACTAAAAAGGCAGTAGATTACTTCCGCAATCGCGGTAAAGAAGAAGCCCCCGCCGAAAGTGAGGGCGATGTGGATACCGAAGCTGTATCTTCTGAAGAAGTGGCTTATGCTGTGGTTGAACCGAGTTCTGTTCAAAAATTCCTGGACGCGAGTTTTGGCGACCCGGGCCGCTATACCCCGACCCGCGAACCGAAGGTTTTTGATTACCAAAATCAGCAGTATATGGTTATATGGGCCTACGATAACAAGCAAGAGAAAAATCAAATGCTGGCGTTTCTCTATACCGATTCAGGTCGCCAGATGAAAGCCAGTGTGGGCTATACTGCCGAAACCACAGACTACAACATTAATCTCAATGATACGCCGTTTGCTGTTGAGGTGAATGGCAAAAAACTACAGTCGGGTCAAAGCGAAACCGATGGAACTACTGAGGTTGATTTTGTTTTGGCGTAGTTTAAAAAAGTTTAATTAATGTTTTGTGATGGCGGGGTTGACCCGCTTTTTTTGTTATTGGTTGTTGGTTATTAGTGCCATTAACCCCAATATCTCAGTTGGTCAATCGTGACAAGTTCAGGTTTAGGCTGTATTGTCAAATTACTGGTAATCATTGTAAATTGTAAATTGTTCATTGTTTATCACTCTTTAGGGTAGAGTGCTAAATTATAAACAAAATATTAAAAATAGTGATTCTCGACAAAATTGTAACATTTGTTGAGAAAGTTATTGAAAAAATTAGTTATTATTCATAGCTAAAGACACGCTCACAACAGTTTTAGGGTAAAGCGTGTCTGACCAACATCAAGAAACAAGCGAGAATGCGCGATTTTTTTGATGAACCTTTGTCATTGTCTCTCAAACCCTATCTGTAAAGAGCTTATGGAATACACTTTTGAAATTATTGGCACTCAGCCAATTTTAGCTTTTTTCAACTACCAACAAACCATAGAACATCATCCCCAACGCAGCACCGCTTATGTGGGAAGTTATCAATGCCGCTTAGATGCTTTGATTGAAGCGACTCAAATTATTCCCCATAAACCTAACTGGAATTGGGATCGCGTTGTGGAGATTATGGTGCAGTTTTGGGTACAAAATGAAGACCGCATTCAACAATGGAAACAGGAGTTAGATTCCTTGGGAAATGACGGTTTAATTGTGGCTCGCGTGGCGAATATTAAACTGCTTCGCAGCGAGTTAGAGCAATTAGTAAAACGTTAAATTGTTTGTTATTTGTTGTTGGTTTATGGAAATTTTCCTGTTAATATTAAAGTGCTGGTTGGTCAGCAGAATGGAGTAAAACTAGGGGTTTTCTGTGCGATCGCGATCCTGGAAAATATAAAATAATTGCTGTTTCCTGGGACAATTACCAAGGCAAAAACGACCCATCCCAAGAGAAAAATTCGCCACTGTGTTCGGGAACTAAATTCTGAATCACGGTTAATAATTGCGAGACCGTTTTTTCTGGGGAAAATAGCTTTTCTGGCGGTACATTTTTCTGAAAGGGTTGGGATAACTTTGTATTTGTTGTACCGGGATGGAGTGCGACTACAATTGTTTTCGGGCAGCGTCGGCTGTATTCAATCGCGGTAGTGCGAATAAACATATTTAAGGCTGCTTTTGAGGCGCGATAGCCGTACCATCCCCCTAAGCGATTATCACCGATACTACCAATTTTAGCCGATATGGTCGCAAAAATGGCGCGATCGCGATGGCGAAATAAGGGCATTAAATGTTTGGCTAATAAAGCCGTCCCAATACTATTAACTTCAAAGTAACGCAGTAGTTGTTGAGCATTAATTTGACGCAGGCTTTTTTCCGGTTGTAAATCCCCTTCGTGTAGAATACCGACGCAGTTAATAACGAAATGTAATTCTTTGACTTTTTCTTGAATTTGTCGAACCGTTTTCTCGATTTCGTCTTCTTGGGTAATATCCAGCGAGAAGGTTAATAACTTCTGGGGAAACTGTGTGGCTAGATTCAATAAACCCGTTGCTGTTTCTTTGTTACGATAGGTCGCGAAAACCAACTCAACTTCGGGATGATTTAACAGTTGGCGCACAAATTCTAACCCGATTCCTTGACTTGCACCAATGACAAAAGCGTGTTTCATTTTGGTTATTGGTTATTAGTTATTGGTTATTGGTTATTGGTGGTTCGTCTCAATTCAACTTTTGACCATTTCCTCAATTGGTCATTTCATTATTCATAACTCATAATTCCCCCAAACAACCAACAAGCAACAACCGACAACAAAAAACCAGTCAATCATCGAACAAACGTTCCCGTTGGGTACTAATAACTGATAAAGTAAAATTTTGTTTAAAAATGCGCGATCGCACAGTATCATGTTCTGCGACTACCTGGTTCAAATTCTTACCGCCCGCGTCTACGACGTAGCCCAAGAAACGCCCCTCGAATACGCCCCCAATCTCTCGCAACGCCTCCACAATCAACTGTTGCTGAAGCGAGAAGATATGCAATCGGTGTTTTCCTTCAAACTGCGGGGGGCGTATAACAAAATGGCGCAATTACCGCCAGAATTGCTCAAAAAAGGGGTAATTGCGGCATCGGCGGGAAATCACGCCCAAGGAGTCGCCCTCGCTGCGGCTGAGTTAGGCACAAAAGCGATTATCGTGATGCCTGTAACCACGCCTTTGGTAAAAGTCAACGCCGTCAAAGCCAGAGGCGGCGAGGTGGTATTGTGGGGTAATACCTACGATGACGCTTACGCCCACGCTCGTCAACTGGAAGCCGAAAAGGGTCTAACCTTCATTCATCCCTTCAATGACCCGGATGTGATTGCGGGACAGGGTACGATAGGTATGGAAATCCTACGGCAACACCAAAAGCCCATTCACGCCATTTTTGTGGCGATTGGGGGCGGTGGACTCATTTCGGGAATTGCGGCTTATGTGAAGCGATTGCGCCCAGAGATTAAAATTATAGGGGTAGAACCGGTAGACTCGGCAGCCATGTCTGAATCCCTGAAAGCGGGGAAACGGGTGCGCTTGTCTCAGGTGGGCTTATTTGCCGATGGGGTGGCGGTGCGAGAGGTAGGAGAAGAAACTTTCCGCTTGTGCCAGGAATACGTCGATGAGATTATCTTAGTCGGGACGGATGACACCTGTGCGGCGATTAAGGATGTTTTTGAGGATACCCGTTCTATTTTAGAACCTGCTGGCGCGATCGCGATCGCGGGGGCCAAAGCTTATGTCGAACGAGAAGGCATTACCGACGAAACCCTAATTGCTGTGGCTTGTGGCGCTAACATGAACTTTGACCGCTTGCGTTTTGTGGCCGAACGGGCAGAATTAGGGGAACGTCGCGAAGCCATTTTAGCCGTTACCATTCCCGAAAAACCGGGAAGTTTGCGTTCGTTTTGTCAATGTCTGGGCGATCGCAACCTGACTGAATTTAATTATCGCATCGCCAGCCAAAAAGAAGCGCATATTTTTGTCGGGCTGCAAATCGAAAATCGGGCTGACGCAATTCAAATGGCTCAAAAATTTGTAAATTGCGGCTTTGACACCCTCGACCTCACCGACGACGAACTCACCAAAATGCACCTGCGGCACATGGTTGGCGGTCACTCACCCCTTGCCCACAACGAGTTATTATACCGCTTCGAGTTCCCCGAACGTCCCGGCGCACTCATGAAATTTGTCAACTCCATGAGTCCCAACTGGAACATCAGTATGTTCCATTATCGCAACAACGGCGCAGACTACGGTCGCATTGTCGTCGGGATTCAAGTCCCCCCGGAAGACAAAGCCGACTGGGAGGCATTTTTGGAAACCCTCGGTTATCAATATTGGGACGAAAACCAAAACCCCGCTTACAAACTCTTTTTGGGTTAGTTGAATTGAAGTATCAAAGGTAAACTCGCACCCCTATTTTTCGTCACAATATTTGATTGTAAAATCAAGGCACAGCCTCATTTTTACCTCCTAGGGTTATCCCCCAAAAACGAGATAAAATTATGGCTACTGGCTACAGTTCGATCGTGTTTTTGTCGTGGATTTAAAACTTTCCGATTTCCCGATATCAATGGAGACTTAGCCCAACAATCTGTTGCGCCTACTGTCCCAGATAGCCCCCCAAACCCATCACAAAAGTTAAACTAGATAAATAGTCTTTGATCTGAGCTACTTTGAGGCAACTGCGCTGAACCGTTCTGCCTGGAGTAGTAACTAACCGAAGATATCAGCATATTGGGCAAACGCATGAAAAGATATTTCTGGAGTGACCTCGGTCGAAAAATCCGCAAATCCGGCGCGACCTCAACCTCGCGTCAACCCTCGAAAAAATCCTCGTGGCGTGTCGTGTGGCAAATCGCGGCGGGTTTGACCTTAAGCCAAAGTATATGGCTCGGCGCACCAGCGATCGCCAATGATAATAATACCGAAGAAGATCCATTTACCTACAGCGATTTAATCGAACAAATCGAAACCGGGGAAATTGAACGGGTCGAAATCAACCCGGTCAACAATACCGCAACAGTCATCCTCCCCAATCCCGAAGGAGAAGAACCGATTACCCAGAAAGTTGATTTATTCAACCGCGACCCGGAATTAATCTCAAAATTACGCGCCAATAACGTCGATCTTGAAATTAAACCCACGAAAGACCCCACAACCGCCATCGTCCCGATTGTGAATATGCTGCTAATTTTGCTGTTATTAGCAATTTTAGTGGGCATTATTCGCCGTTCCGCTTCATCTTCCGGGCAAGCGCTGAATTTTGGCAAATCTCGCGCTCGCTTCCAAATGGAAGCCGAAACCGGAATTGTCTTTAACGATGTGGCAGGAATTAACGAAGCCAAAGAAGAATTACAAGAAGTTGTCACCTTCCTCAAAGAAACCGAACGCTTTACCGCGATTGGGGCAAGAATCCCCAAAGGCGTGTTGTTAATCGGCCCTCCTGGAACCGGGAAAACCCTTTTAGCCAAAGCGGTAGCAGGAGAAGCAGGGGTTCCCTTTTTCAGTATTTCTGGCTCGGAATTTGTGGAAATGTTTGTGGGGGTTGGGGCTTCTCGCGTCCGAGATTTGTTTAAAAAAGCCAAAGAAAATGCCCCTTGTTTGATCTTTATCGATGAAATCGATGCGGTCGGTCGCCAAAGAGGGGCGGGTTATGGCGGCGGTAATGACGAGAGAGAACAAACCCTCAACCAATTACTCACGGAAATGGATGGTTTTGAGGGCAATACCGGGATTATTGTTATTGCTGCGACAAACCGCCCGGATGTGTTAGATCAGGCGTTGCTACGTCCAGGACGCTTTGACCGCCAGGTGTTGGTGGATTTGCCCAGTTATGCGGGGCGCTTGGGGATTTTAGAAGTCCACTCCCGCAGTAAGAAGATGTCGTCTAATGTCAATTTAGAGGAAATTGCCCGACGGACTCCAGGGTTATCTGGGGCGGATTTGGCGAATATCCTCAATGAAGCGGCAATTTTGACGGCAAGACGGCGTAAAGAGGAAATCGAGCAGCAGGAAGTGGATGATGCTATCGATCGCGTCACCATTGGTATGATGATGAATCCCTTGCTCGATAGTAAGAAGAAACGGTTAATCGCCTATCACGAAGTCGGCCACGCTTTGTTGATGACTTTACTCGAACACGCCGACCCGTTGAACAAGGTCACGATTATTCCTCGATCTGGCGGGATTGGCGGTTTTGCTCAACCGACTTTTGATGAGGATATGGTGGACAGTGGTTTGTACAGTCGCGGTTGGCTGATCGACCAGATTACGATGGCTTTAGGGGGTCGTGCGGCCGAAGAAGAAGTATTTGGCCATGATGAGGTGACCCAAGGGGCCAGTAGCGATTTAACGGCGGTGGCCGATCGCGCTCGTCGTATGGTAACTCAGTTTGGAATGTCCGATCTAGGCCCTATTGCCCTCGAAAAACCCCAAAGCGAGCCGTTTTTAGGGGGCGGTATGGGGGAAAGCCGCGAATACTCTGAGGAGGTCGCGGTGAAGATCGACGAAGCAGTACGAGAAATTGCGATGCAGTGTTATGACAAGGCCCGTCGTCTGATTCGCGAAAATCGCGAGTTGATGGATCGTTTGGTGGATTTACTCCTCGAAGAAGAAACTATCGAGGGCGATCGCTTTCGTCAAATTGTCTCGGAATACTGTAAGTTACCGCAGAAACAGTTGGTTTCTGCCTCTTAACTCGGTTATTGGTTATTTGTTGTTGGTTGTTGGTTGTTTGTACCGTTTCGCCAAATCCCTCCATTGGTCATTGGTCATTGGTCATTGCTTTCCCCTCAAAGGACGGGGAAAAGATCGCCCCTACACGCCCACTGCCTTCCAGTTACTGGGGAGTGAACAGGGAAATCCGCATAATTTCGGTGAGGAGGGCGGTGTTGCGATCGCGATGAAACGATGTACAGGATTGAGCGATCAACCGCTCGATCAGGTAGGTTTGCCACAAAGGAATGACATTAAACGCCGTACCATCTGGGGTAAGGAGTAGTCGCCGTTGTAACGAGGCGATTTCATCTAGGGGCGATCGCTGTTCGTTATTCATCGCGGTGGATTGAACCCCAAGTTGTCGGAGTCGTTCGACTAAAATCAGGGAATACAAAAATTCCTGCTCGCTGTCACACAACCGTAAAAACTGCTGCTCGAAAAACTCGCGGATATTGCTGAGTACATACATTTTTCTGTGCCAAAATTCTTCTAATTTTCCCTGGCAAACGGTATTAATCGTTAAGGCCGTATGCTGTAGCACTAACGTATTATTAATGTAAAAGTTAACGAATTGCTGTTTTTGCAGTTCGTCGCCACTCAGTTGTTGTAATTCGGGCAGATTGAGAGCATCTTCTTTTCGCAAACCCTCTAAGCGCAGTTCTTGAATTGATTGAGGGTTAGAAGCCCCCAGAAACGCGATTTCTTGGGGTTGTTCGCGACTGAGAAGCAAGCAACAACTCCGATGGCGTTCCCCGGCTAAACGTTCGAGGAGTTGGGCATAAAGGCGGTGTTGGGGATGATATGTTCCGGCGAGTTGTTGACTTTGGAACAAGCGATCGAAGTCATCGAGAATCAGCAAACAACGGCGCGATCGCAACAAATTCATCAGCCAAGATAAACCTTCTACAGCATTAGAGGGTTTGTCTGGGGTCGGGGCGATCGCTTGGATTATCTCCTCTAACACCACTTCTAAACTCGGTTGACCTTGGAGCGATCGCCACACGACACATTCAAATTGACTTTGTTTTGATTCTATTAATTTCCCGGCTAATAACGTCTTCCCTTGACCCGCAATTCCTAACAAAGTCACTAAACGATAGCGGTCAATGCCATCTTGGAGTTGTTCGAGTTCGCTTTTTCTACCAATAAATCCCCCTAAGTCTAAATGTTCGCCAGTTTCTAAAGAATTAACTGAGGAACTCATGGGCAGGGTTGTAGCGGAGTCAATGATAGCTTGGCGATACCCTGCTTTTTCAAGTAAACGCGTGATGCAACTCCAATTTTTAATCCGAATGGCATTGCCATTTTTTTGAATAAATAACTCTCGAATATAGCGATATAAACCGTTAGAAAGATAAACGCGAACCGCACTACTATTAGGATTTTTATAAACAATATCAGCAATTTCTGCCGGAGAATAACCGCATAATAATCCTTGCAAAAACCGTTTTTCTAAAGGAGTTAAACTTCTCCCTTTAGCGTTAGCTAAATCCAGATATAGTCTTTCGAGATGCCAAAACTGGCTTGCCCGATCGAATTTTTGAACATTGCGATCTTGAGTCAAAGCACTTGTTTATTTTTGCTAACATTAATTTCTTGTTACTCCAAATATTAACTAAATTCTTTGCCGGTGTTAATGAATTTTCAATGAAGTTTATATGAAGTTTTAACGAATTTACTAACAGTTGTTAGCTGCGTAATATTGCGGAATTGAGTAACCTATTAAAAACTCAACTTCATCAAAACTTCATATAGATATGTAAACTTCTGACCGAAAAAAGTCTGCGATCGCTTGTAGGCCAATCCGAGGATATGTTCATCTCAAGCTGAATTGAGTTCTAAATTCCCTCTAACATCAACTTACAAATCAAGCCGATTCAAAAGATTTTTAACTTTATCGAAACTTTATATAGATATGTATATTGACGCGACACCAACTGTAACCTTAATGACACCTCAACCTTTATCTGCATCCCCAGGGGTAATCGTGAATGTCCCTGGTCTCGGAGACGATCGATCCATGCCCTTAATCCGCGATATCGTACAGCAAGCCCTTACCACCTGCTATCTCAGCTTAGAAGCCGAAGAACAACTACGCACAAGGCTGAAAGGAAAATATGATGTTGTGGACTTCAAAGCCTTTATGCAATTACAGTGTGCCGTGATGAAGGGGAAAGTCCGTCAAGAAGCCCGCGAACGCATCAAAGCCGATCTGCCAACAACTTCCCACTGCAATTTTTGACGACCCCTTAATTTCCCGGCCAATTGCGTCGATATTCCGTTTCCAACTCCTCATCCTCAAACCCCCAATCTTCATCATCCTCAACATCTGATTCCGGTGGGGGTTGATTCAAAATGCGGAAATTGGCATCGTAGACATCTGGATTGGGTTGCGGGACTTTTTCAGTCGCGGGAGGACGTTGCGGTTGAGGCGGCGATTTCGGGGGCGATCGCTTCTCAAAATTCGGCTGCGGCGGGCGCTGAGGCGTTTTTTGAGCCGTCCAGTCATCCGATTGTAACTGAGTCTCCCAATCCGATTGCGGTTGCTGCGAAGGTGGTGGTTTGGGCATTTCCCGACGGGGGGGCGGTGGCGGTAAATCGGGTTCTGCTTGGGGGGCAGGACGGACATTTTTCGTAGGGTTAGGGCGATAATTAATCAATTGCAGCAGCAAACTAATTAAAACCCCCGCGCCGATAAACACAGAAATCCACACCGCCAAAGGTAGCGCGATCGTCGTCGTCCCAAACAAAACCAACGGCAACACAGGCGACCAATTTTGCAGCACCAGCGCCACCAAACCGCCCATCACCAGTAATAACATCAACATTCGGATCAAGCTGCCCTTCCCCCGCTTTACCAAAAATTCTGGGTTTAAAGCCCCGTCCTTCAAGGACGGCTTTATATTAT
>JBKHDX010000013.1:0-36934 GCA_046541115.1 Spirulinaceae cyanobacterium
CCCCTACTAGAAACATGAAATGTTGTTGGGTTTCGTAACCTCAACCCAACCTACTGCCGTAATCCATCATTGAAGGCTTGTCACGCCACTACTAATCTCTACCCGACCAAAACTAGAGTAGACTGAACTTCAGTGCAACCGGGTTCGCTTTGAGCAAGAGCGATCGCGCGTTCGAGTAGCTTTTGACTCGCAACTTGACCTTTCAAAACCACCGTCGTTCCGGTTTGGGCCACAAAAAGATTACTCAAAGCCGAGTCTTTTTTCAACGCCACCGAAACCCGTTGGGCCAAGCCACTTTGGTTATACTGACCATCTACACCAATGCGCTCTGGAGGATAGCCAGAAGGGGCAGCAGTAGCGGGAGAACTGGCTGCCGCAGGAGTAGAAGCTTGTTGTTGTTTTACGTCTTCATACGCCTTTAAAATGACGCTGCGGGCGACGGTTTGCGTCCCGGTGTGTTGGTAATAATTGGTGGTTTGATCTAGAAAGGCGGCGACAAAATCCAAGTTATCGTCAGCAATCTGAATAAAACTTCCCAAATGGTCAAAAATGCCACTGGGGGTCACTCCGGTACGATTAACAAAGCCTTGCATCCAGCCTTGGGCGGCGTTAAAGCTAGTTTGAATAAAGCTGAGTTTCCCGGCGATGCTTTCTCCGGGTAAATAACCGCTTACGGCGTTAAATACAGGATTTTGCTGTAAAACTGATGTATCGGCATTGTCGATGACTTCATGCACTTTACTCAAAAAGTCCGGCCCTAAAGGTAAAACGCCGTCAAGACAGACCAACGCCGTCATCCGCATTAAAGCCGCATCGGTGTAGTTTTGAGACAAAGAAGCCGCAAAGGTACTGGGATTGGGTTGAGGAATACCGTGGAGTTTGCAATAAGCGATTAATTCAACAGCAATTTTAAGGACGAGATCGAGGGTTTGAATGGTATCGGCTTTGGGGGTAATGCGATTGAGGAAAGAAAGAAAGCCGATCTTTTCTCCAACTTTATTGGCTAAGGCTGCGGTAGCCATCGCTGTATCTGCCTTATCAATGGTGTTGTATAGCTTCATAGCGGTTTGATAAGGTTGGCTAGAGTCAGCATATAAAACCGTGGCGCGATCGCGAATACGGTTAATAGTATCGGGATTGCTTTCCCCAGTGACCTGACGCACCAAATTATCAAACCCGACGACATTATCCCACTGGCCGGGCATGACAAAACTCAGGGCATTTAAGACTTTAACGGTAATATTATCCGTAGGTAGACGATCGGCCAACTCTACAATGGATTCGCTCATAATTATGGGGGCTTACATTTTATTCCTTTATCGTACACAAGGGCAAAGCGGTGTTTTCCCCAACAAGACAGAGAATTAAATCGCGCTTTGGGGGGGGCGATCGCTGCAAGTTTTGGGGACATTGGCTTAGACTACGAATTAAGATATTGTTATTTTTCTTATTGCTTTATGAGTCAATCCATTACACCAGGAAGTCTAAACGGTTTAGCGCCTAACCCAGAAATGCGATCGCGTCTCTTAGAACCCAGCAATCCTGTGGCTGAGTTTATTCAAGAAACCCTGGCTTTGACCAAACGCTTGTTTATTCAACTGCAACGCCGTCCTTCTACGCTGATTGCGGGGATTATTCAGCCGTTGATGTGGTTGATTTTGTTTGGAGCATTATTCTACAAAGCTCCCCAAGGCTTTTTGGGAATAGACATCAGTTACAGCAAATTCCTCGCGCCGGGTATTATTGTTTTTACGGCCTTTTCGGGGGCGTTGAATGCGGGTTTACCCGTGATGTTTGACCGAGAGTTTGGTTTCCTCAATCGTTTGTTGGTCGCTCCCCTTTCCACTCGTTATTCCATTGTGGCGGCTTCGACGTTGTACATTATCACAATGGCATTTATCCAAACCTTTGCGATCGTGGCGGCAAGTGCCGTTTTTGGGGCGGGTTTACCGGGAATTGCCGGTTTTGGCGCGATCGCTCTCATTGTCTTCTTAATCGTCCTTGGTGTAACAGCTCTCAGTCTCGGACTCGCTTTTGCACTTCCGGGACACATCGAATTAATCGCCGTTATTTTCGTCACCAACTTACCCCTTTTATTCGCCAGCACCGCCCTTGCCCCCCTCGATTTTATGGCGAATTGGTTACAGTGGATTGCGGCATTTAATCCCCTAACTTATGCCATTGAGCCGATTCGTTATCTTTACCTCAATAGCGATTGGAGTTTAGGTAGTGCGGTAATGCAAGCCCCTTGGGGAAGCATGAGTTTTGCAATCGTTTTGGCGGTTTTATTAGGTTTTGATGCCTTGATTTTGGCGTTGATTCAACCTTTATTACGCCGTCGTTTCGCTTAATTTATCGCCCAATTTCTAATACCTAAAAATAAGCCCCTCGCCCTATTTGGGAGAGGGGTTTGGGGTGAGGGCGTAATTATTGACTTAAGGCTTTTAAAAACTGCTGTAAATTGCCTAAAACCCCTCGTTTTTTGGGTTTAGCTGTGACTTCGTTATTACTATCCCCTTGGGTGGCTTGATTGATGAGAATATCGAGGGTGTCTCCCATGGGTTTTGTGGGTTCAGATGCAATGAGTGTATAACCGCCGTTTTCTGCATCGAGTTGGACTTCCCAAAGAGAGGGAAACGCCCGAATAATTGCACCGCCGTCAATGGGTTTATAGTAATAGGCTGTTTCGATTTTACTAATAAAGCGATCGCGCAGTTGTCGAGCCGCATAACCAATCCCCACCACCGACACATCTTCGAGTTGAGGTAATAATAAAACTACGGGGCGATCGCCTGCTAGACTACAAAGTTTTTCCACTTGCGCCACTTCTACCGCAGACGGAGAAACAACCAAAAAGATTTCGTCATCGTCTGCAACTCGCGTTTCAACCGAGGAAAGCCGACTCCCTAAATCGGTGACTTTAAACTCAATGTCTCCCCAATCCCGACGGGCTAAAGCCGCCGCCCCGGTATCGGGAAATAAGACTTTTAACCCCGATCCATAAGACTCAAAAAGTTTACTAAACTCTAGGGCAATGGTTTGAGCTTGCAAGGCGATTTCGGGTACATTAATTTCAATTGCCACAATCCCAAATCCTGATTCTAAAGCGGTTTGGGCGGCAGTTTTTCCTTGGGCGATCGCTGCTTCTAAAGTGGTTGGAATCGAAAGCATTTTTGTTGTTTGTTGTTGGTTGTTTGTTGTTTGTTGTTGGTTGTTTGTTGTTTGTTATTGGTTATTTGTTTCCACAATTCCTTTATTGTAAATTGTTAATTATTCATTGTAAATTAGTAATTAGTAATTGGTAATTGGTAATTGGTAATTGGTAATTTTACATTGTAAACGGTCGAGAATTTGTTGAAGCACCATCGCTGTCCAATCAATATCGGCGGTGGTGGTGTCGCGACCTAGGGTGAGGCGAATCCCCCCCAATGCCGACGCTTCAGGATAGCCCATCGCCGTTAAAATTGGGCTAGGACTGAGTTTTCCACTGTGACAAGCCGATCCCGCACTAATGCCAATTCCGGCGAGGTTAAGCTGACGCACCAGGGTTTTCCCGGTAATTTCACCTCTTTGGGCTGTGGCTTCGGTGAGGCAAAAGCTAACATGATGGGGAAGCCGATGTAGGCGATCGCCCGTCGGGATAAGATAAGAACAATTAGCCAGGCGATCGAATAAGCGATCGCGCAAACCCCGCAAGCGATCGCTTTCAGCCATCAGTTCTTGTTGGGCGAGTTCGGCCGCGGTTCCAAATGCCGCAATAATCGGCACAGCCTGGGTTCCCGACCTTAAACTCATTTCTTGACCGCCGCCGCCAAAGAGGGGTAAAATTTCGACACCTTCGCGAATGTACAATGCCCCCGACCCTTGCAAGCCGTAGATTTTGTGACTCGAAAGGGACAGTAAATCAACGCCTAAGTGCATTACATTCAGAGGCAGGCGACCCGCCACTTGTACTGCGTCAGTATGAAATAAAACCCCCGCATTCCGCGTGATTTTCGCTAATTCCTCAATCGGTTGTAGGGTTCCAACTTCGCTTTGACCGTAGATAATCGATACTAAAACTGTATTATCTTGTAAAGCAGCTTTGAGGTCTTGGGGACTGACGCGACCTTGACGATTAACCGGCAGCCGGGTGACTTGCCAGCCTTGCTGTTCTAAGCGTCGGGCCGGTTCGGCGATCGCGGCATGTTCCACACTAGAAATAATCAGATGTTGCGGTTGGGGATATTGCTGGGTCACCCCAAAGATTGCCAGATTGTTCGCTTCTGTGCCACCAGAAGTAAAGTAAAGGGTTTCAGGGTTAATTGCACCAATCAGCCCGGCCACCTGCATTCTCGCCGTTTCTAGAACGGTTGCTGCTTGTTGTCCCCAAGTGTGGAGACTAGAGGGATTGCCCCATTGTTGAGAAGCAATGGTTTGTAGCGTCGCGATCGCTTCGGGCCGCGGCGGTGTTGTTGCACTGTAGTCAAGATAAATTTGCATTTAATAATTTTGTTATGGTTGTTTGTTATTATTTATTAGTTATTAGTTACTATAAATTATTCATTGTTAATTATTGATTGTACATTGTTAATTATTAATTGTACATTGTTCATTGTTTGCGATAGCGCATTCCGGGTAAACTCTCGATGAAATCCTGCATTTCTAACTGAAGGATAGCGGCAGAAACTTCGGCGGTTGGTAATCCTGTGGTTTGAACGATGGCATCGAGGGAAGTGGGAACAGTTGCGATCGCGTCCCAAACAACAGCGAGATCGGGCGGTATCTGGGGTTTGGGAGATGGGGTTGCTATACGGTCTAACTGAGGAATTTCTCCCAGTCGCTGTAATAATTGCGCTTCGCCTAAAATCAACTGTGCGCCGCGATCGATTAACTCCAAACAACCCAAAGATTGCGGTTGATCTAGAGAACCCGGCAGGACATAAACATCTCGGTTAAATTCATTGGCATAACGGGCCGTAATTAAAGCCCCCGATCGCGAGGCGGCTTCGATAATCAATACGGCCCTCGACAATCCGGCGATAATACGGTTGCGCGGCGGAAAGTTTTTGGCTTCGGGTTGCGTACCGGGGGGATAATCGCTGAGAATCAAGCCTTGACTTTGGATGCGATCGCACAGTTGTAAATTACGGCGGGGATACACCACATCAATACCCGTCCCCAACACCGCCAAAGTACGTCCTCCTGCGTCTAAACAAGCGCTGTGGGCTTCGGTATCCACCCCCGCGGCCATTCCCGACACCACCGTAAACCCGTGTTGTGCCAAGATGCGGCTGAGTTGGCGCGTCCAACGCCGTCCGTAGTCAGTCACGTTGCGCGTCCCGACAATGCCAACTAAGGGCTTTTCTCCCTGATTTTCAGCGAGATCGAGGTTCCCTTGGTAATACAATACAGGAGGTGGACTGGGAATCTCTAGCAACAAACGGGGATATTCTGCATCAACAGGAGTCCAAAATTTAAAATCTTTGGCAATTGTTTCTTGCCACAGTTGTTGCGGATCGAGGCGATCGCGCTCCGCCTGAATTGACATTAAAATTTTGGGGCCAATTTTTTCAACGTCGTAAAAAGCCGTTAAGGGCGCGTTCCAAGCGTCACTCAATGAGCCAAAATGCTGCCAAATGCGTTTCAACAGAATTGGCCCGATGCCGCTAAGGTGCGACCAAGCCAGCCAATATGCTTGTTCGTTCTGCACGATGTTGTCCCTGATGTGTCCGAGGGTGGAAATGTTGATGTTATATCTCTTCAATTACTGTAAACGCAAAATGCCATCTGAGAGACCCTTCCTTGCCCGTGTTTGACTCCCCAACCTGTTTTTTGAGTAGACTCCATTTATAAATATTTTCTATAACTATTGGGAATTTGTTTCAGTAACGCTACAATAAGTCTCGCAGTATATTTTTATTGAGATTTTTTAGCAAGTATGAAAATTAGCAGACGTAGCGTAGTAGGTGTTGGCTTGGGGATGGCAATGGCGATCGCGGCCGGGTGTACCAATCAAACCGCAGAAGTTGCCCCCACCGACGAAACCGCCAGCAATCCTGTTAACGGTGGTGAGATCAACCTCTATTCGTCGCGGCACTACGACAGCGACGAAACCCTCTACGACCAATTCGAGGAGCAAACTGGGATTCAAGTCAATGTCATCGAAGGGGATGCCGCCGAACTGATCGAACGCATCAAAAGTGAAGGGGAAAATAGCCCTGCCGATATCTTTATGACCGTGGATGTGGGCAATTTGTGGAAAGCCGAACAAGAAGGACTTTTACAACCGGTTTCCTCAGACCAGCTAGAATCAACCATTCCAGCTAATTTGCGCGACCCAGACAATCACTGGTACGCCCTGACCAAGCGGGCGCGGGTCATTATCTATAACCAAGATACGGTAAATCCTGAAGAACTTTCCACCTATCAAGACCTAACCGATCCAAAATGGAAAGGCCGCATTTGTATCCGCAGTTCGAGCAATATTTACAACCAATCCTTAGTCGCTGCCAAAATCCAAGAACTCGGTGAAGAAGAAGCCCAAGCTTGGGTCGAGGGTTTAGTCGCTAACTTTGCTCGCGAACCCGAAGGGAACGATACGGCCCAAATCAAAGCGGTGGCTTCAGGAGAATGCGACATCGCGATCGCGAACAGCTATTATGTCGCCCGTCTTCAACGTTCTGACGACCCCGCCGACCAAGAAGTCGTCGAACAAGTGGGGGTATTTTTCCCCAACCAAGAGGCAGAAGGCACCCACGTTAATATTAGCGGTGCCGGAGTCATAACTACAGCCCCAAATCCAGACAACGCTGTTAAGTTTCTCGAATTTCTCGCCACCCCTGAAGCTCAAAAAATCTTTGCAGACGGAAACAACGAATATCCCGTTACCAGCAACGTTGAAGCGAACGAAGTGGTGAAAAGCTTAGGTGACTTCAAAGCCTCGGAGTTAGAAGTTGATACCTACGGAGAAAACAATCCCGACGCAGTAAAACTGATGGATCGTGCCGGTTGGAAATAACCCCCAGTAGCGATGAATGTTAATACCTACCTTCGTCATTTAACCATTGGCACCAGTGGTAGTATCGTTGGTTACGACCGCGTTTACGGCGGCTATATCGGCAAGTTGATCGCTATGGGATTAACCCCCGGCACAGATTTCTTAGTTCTCAATATCGTGCCGCACAGGGCCGCAGAACTTTTGGTACGGGGTGCTGCTGTAGCCCTACAACGCCCAGAAATGGATGCTTTGTGCATTGAGGCGATTTATTATTAGTCTGCGAACTATAGCGCTACGGCAAAGCGTCGGTACACTTCGTTTCACACCAAATCCGCTTACCACAACCCACTTATTGATTTAGTCCGCCTCTGGGGACTTTGCGCTCATTAGTTCCGCGGATTTCCAATCCGAGGGCGGGTTAATGGAAAGGGGGTATCTCGAAACCGGATTTGGTATCACCCGTAAAAATAAGCCCTTCTCCCATGGGAAAAGGGTTTGGGGTGAGGGCTGATGACAAGCTGAATGTCTTAACTAAAAAATGTACTGCTATACCTACGCTCCGATCTTTGATTAGAGCGTAGGCTTCCTAATGGGTAGCATTCCACTCACCTTATCAGGTAGAATACGGGGCTTCCCCGCAAGTTGCTAAAGGGTTGACTACAGATAGGGCTTTAGCTACTCAACAACTGTTTGACCGTTTTACTGAGTTCGTTGGGCTTAAAAGGCTTGGCAATATAAGCATCTGCCCCTTGCTTCATGCCCCAGTAACGGTCAAATTCTTCTCCCTTGCTCGTACACATCAACACCGGGATGTGTTCGGTAGCAGGGGTATTTTTGAGTTTGCGGCAGAACTCATAACCGTTCATGCGCGGCATGACAATATCTGTAATGACTAAATCGGGTAATGGCAATTTGTCGTCACTGGGATTCAGTAACGCTTTTAGGGCTTCCTCTCCATTACTGGCCTCTGTGACCACGATACCGCTACCTTTGAGCAGTGACGAGATCATTTCTCGCTGGGAAGGACTATCATCAACGACCAGAATGTGACTCATACCCTTTGTTGAAATTTGCCGATAATGTGAGTTTAAAATGCGCGGTTTGGCCAGCACTCCTACTCAAACCTCAAAACAATTAAAATGAATGCCATTTAATTTTAAGAGGGTCTGGAGGGAAAGGACAAGAAAATTGAGTAGATTATGGCGTAGCGATTTAAAACGGCTTAAATTCATAATAAACTATTTCCCTAGTATAAGTATATCTAAAAGAGAATAGCGTTTGTCCAACACCGCTCTGACTTTTTAAATTCGGAATCTCAACAAGCAATAATAAGGCTAAATCCATCTTTTTTGATTATGTTCTGGACTTTATGGCCGTGGGATTGGTGTTTTTGCAGGCGGGATTTTTATCGCGGTATGGGGGGAGCGATCGCAAGTGCGACGATCGCGATCGCATGCGGGCTACAAACAAGTTTAGCCCAAGTTCCTACTGCCCCAGAAGACCGTTTTATCCAACCCCATACCGCCCCCCCCGAACCCCTTTCCCCAGAGAACTCCACCCTTGAAACGCCGACACCCCCCGCCACGACTCCCCCTCTCACCCCCGAAGCGGGCGCGATCGCCGTTGACACCATTGAGGTGATGGGCAGTACGGTTTACCCGGACGAGGCTTGGGATAATCTTATCGAACCTTATCAAAATCGTTCGGTGAGTCAAGACTCCCTCGAAGACCTGGCCGATGCCATTACCCAACGCTATCTCGAAGCGGATTATATCACCTCGCGGGCGGTATTAATCCCAGAATCCCTTGATACGGGTCAAATTCAAATTCAAGTCCTAGAAGGCAAAATCGAACGCATTGAGGTCGAAGCCCCGCCCAATCTCCAAGAATACATCCGTCGTCGGGCGGCTTTGGGAACTCATACCCCCGTGAATGCCAATACCCTCGAAGCGCAACTCAGATTATTGCGGACTGACCCCTTGCTAACGAATCTTGAAGCGACGTTGCGCCAAGGGGAAACACCGTTGGGTAGTATTTTGTTGATTCGGGCTGAAGCGGCAAAACCCGTGACGGGCTTAGTCAGTGTGGATAATTATTCGCCGCCGAGTGTGGGGTCAGAACGCTTGACGCTACAGGGCAGTTATCGCAATTTAAGCGGCATTGGCGATGTTTTTACCGCCAGTTATAAAACTACCCTACAAGGGGGTTCCCAAACTTTAGAATTTTTGTATCGCGCCCCCCTTAATCCCATGAATGGGACGCTACAACTGCGGACTTCTCTGAATTGGAATAATGTCATTCAGCCCGATTTTCGGGTATTTGATATTGGTGGGTCTTCCCAACTCTATGAGATTAGTTTTCGACAACCGTTGATTCGCACCCCTCAAGAGGAGTTTGCTTTATTTGTGGGTTATGCCTATCAAACGGGGCAGACGTTTACTTTTGCCGGGCCCACTCCCTTTGGTTTCGGGCCCGATGCGGACGGGGTAAGTACCACCAGTACGATTCAACTGGGTCAGGAGTATATTTGGCGGGATGTGACGGGGGCTTGGGCGTTGCGATCGCAGTTTAATATTGGGACGGGTTGGCTAGGGGCTACAGAGAATACCGAACCGATTCCCGATAGTCATTTTTTCAGTTGGTTGGGGCAGATTCAACGAGTCCAAGTTTTTAATGCCGATTATTTTGCGATCGCTTCGTTGGATTTGCAGTTGGCGACGGATGGTTTGCTGCCGTCGCAACAGTTTACAATCGGTGGCGGTCAGTCGGTGCGAGGCTTTCGGCAAAATGTGCGGGCGGCGGATAATGGTTTGCGCTTTTCGGTAGAAAATCGCTTGATTGTGCAACGGGATGAAGCGGGGCGACCGGTGTTTGTCTTTGCTCCCTTTTTTGATTTAGGATTAGTGTGGAATGCCAAAGGTAATCCTAACTTATTGGCCGACCAAAATTTAATTGCCGGAATAGGGGCAGGCTTGGTGTGGCAACCCCTTCAGAACTTAAGTATTCGGCTTGATTATGGGTATCCTTTGATTGAGTTACGCGATCGCGGCACGAATGCCCAAGACGATGGCTTTTATTTTAGTGTGGGTTATCAATTTTAAAGCTTTCTTTTTGCTCGGAGTCAATCGACCAATTCATGATTACTTTAATTGATTCAAGTACTTGGCATCACTGGATAGACCGCTTGTGTACCTTTTTGTTTTTTGGTACGGTGGTCGGGGCATTTTGGTTTGCCTCCAAGATGGATTAAAACTAAATCTTAAACTATCTTTAAAGTTTTAAGGGTGCGATCGCTTTCTTGTCGCCCTTTTTTGTTGTTATTTATGTTTAAGGAGGCAATACTATGAATAATCAATCATTATCACCTAAAATAGCGCAAACCTTTGGGGATTGGGCTTATATTGCCCTAGAACAGCATTATCAAACCATGCTGAGTCACGAAGCTGGAGTTTTACAAGATGAAGACCCGGAAGAATTACACCAAATGCGGGTGGGAATGCGACGTTTGCGAACCGCGATCGCGGGATTTGCCCCAGCGTTGGCTTTACCTAAAACGGCTCAAGAGAAGAAAGTTGCTAAAATTGCCCGAACTTTAGGAAAATTGCGCGATCTTGATGTGCTGCAAGAATCCTTGGTTAATGATTATAATCCGGTTTTACCCCCTTCGGAACAAAAACTACTACAAAAAGCCTTAAAAACCCTCAAAAAAGAGCGAAAAATCAATGTGGCTGAGGTCAAAGCCACCCTCCAAGGGAAAACTTACCGAAAACTGCAAGCGGGTTTTGAAGATTGGTTTAAATCTCCTCAATATCAAGTTTTAGCCGCTATTCAAATTGATGAAGTTTTACCCGATTTGTTGTTACCTCAAGTTAGCAAATTGTTGTTACATCCCGGTTGGTCGATCGGGGTGCAAATCCAAGAAGGCAAAGCCATCTTTCGGGAAAACCTAAAACCCCACGAAGTCAATCGTTTGCTGAGTGAGAATGACGAACCCTTGCACGATCTTCGCAAAGAAGCCAAGCGATCGCGCTATCAAATGGAACTGTTTGAACAGTTTTATGGGGAGCATTATCAGCGCTATCTCAAGCAGATTAAAAAGATTCAAAGCGTTTTGGGTAAGATTCAAGATAGCGTAGTGCTGACAGAATTTTTACACCGTACTCTTGCCCAAAATCTTGAAGATAAAATGCCCATTTTAGCCGAACAATGGGGGCGATCCCGTTGGCAGAATTGGCAAGATTGGCAGGAGTTACAACAGAAATTCCTCGATCCAACTTTGCGGCAAAACCTCCGCCAAATTATGCAATATCCTCACCCCAAAAACCCTACTCCAGCGTCGCATCCAGACGATTCAGCGGCCAAAAGCGAACCACAGCCCGACCAATAATATTTTCTTGGGAAACAAAGCCCCAAATATGAGAATCGCAACTGGCCATGCGGTTGTCTCCTAATACTAAATATTTTTGTTCTGGGACGACAACCGGGCCATAAGCATAATCGGGTTCGTTACTAATATAATTTTCGGCTAAAGGTTCGCCGTTAACATAAACTATGCCGTTTTCAATGCGGACTTCTTCTCCGGGTAAACCCACCACTCGCTTAATATAAGCATCTTTGATGGGAGTATTATCATTAATGGCAAATTGGTGCGGCGTACATCTTCTGGCGGTATTGGGGGGCGTAAAAACAATAATTTCCCCTCGCTTTGGGTCTTTGAAACGATAACTCACCTTTTCAATAATTAAACGGTCATTAATTTCTAAGGTGGGTAACATTGATTCAGAGGGAATATAGCGAGCTTCGGCAATAAAGCTGCGAATTCCTAATGCTAAAACTAAACTGAGGGCGAGGGTTTTACCGCCTTCAATCCAAGGATTTTGTTGCTCTTTATCCATAGGAGTTAAGTTGACACAAAATGACGAGGGAGACGAGATGAGAAGGGAATCGTTATTTTATTTTAACAAGGGGTCAAATCGGATGGCATTTCCAGTTTTGGCGTTAAAGAGATGGATTTTTTCGAGGTTCATAGATAGCCATACGGTTTCGCCTCGATTCACCTCAATATCGGGGGGTAGACGCACTTGTAAGACAGTTTGCGGTTCTTGGGTTAGGTGGGCGGTAATATAGGTGTCATTCCCTAAAGCTTCTACTAAGTCTACTGTAACTTCCAGGTTCTTCACCGCTGCCGGGCCGAGGCTGAGATGTTCGGGACGAATGCCGAGAAGTAGCGATCGCCCATCATAGGGTCTGAGGGCTTCTAACCAGGTTTCGGGTAAAGTCCAGCGAAATTGCGGGTGGGTCATCAGTAAGGGGGCTTTAATGTCCACTGAGAGAAAGTTCATGGGGGGAGACCCGATAAACTCGGCCACAAAGCGATTGGCGGGTTGATTGTACAATTCGAGGGGACGGGCAATTTGTTGAATTTCTCCTTGATTCATCACCGCAATGCGATCGCCCATGGTCATGGCTTCGGTTTGGTCGTGGGTGACGTAAATCGTCGTCGTTTGGAGATGGCGTTGCAGTTTGACAATTTGACTGCGAGTTTCAGCCCGAAGTTTCGCATCGAGGTTAGAAAGGGGTTCGTCCATCAGGAAAACTTGGGGGGAACGGGCGATCGCGCGACCGAGGGCCACGCGCTGTTTTTGCCCTCCTGACAGTTGTTTGGGAAGACGATGGAGTAGGTTTTCAATTTGTAATAATTCGGCAACGGTGTAGACGCGATCGCGAATCATTCGATCCGTCGCCGATAAATATTGCAGTTGAGGCGGTAGCGATCGCGTACTTCTCGATAATAATTGTTTTCCCCAAGTTGAGACGCGATCGGGCCAATCTTGACTGACTTTTTCTTGAGGTTGATACATCCGTCGCAAGCCAAAGGCGATATTTTCATACACCGTCAGATGAGGATACAGGGCATAATTTTGAAACACCATGGCCATATCCCGTTCCTTGGGGGCTAGGGTATTGACAAGGCGATCGCCCACATAAATATTACCCGCCGTGAGTTCTTCTAATCCGGCCAAAATTCGCAACAGGGTACTTTTACCGCAACCCGACGGCCCCACCAACACCATAAACTCCCCGTCTTCAACTGCCAAGTTAATGCAGCGCAACACATTCACCCCACTGGCTTTGGGGTTTGCGGCGCGATCGCTGTCGGGGTTCTTTTCCCCTTTCCGACTGGGAAAACTTTTATAAACTTTCTCTAGTACAACTCTGGCCACTATCGTTTACTACTTGCTACAGGCATTTTCGAGCTTTTAATTTCTAGGGTACAAGTTTGTGGTTAGTTGTTGGTTGTTGGGTTTCATTTCGTTCTACAAGGGCCTACACCGCTTTGCGTCTCATCCGCCCAATTCCTCCAGATATACAGTTGGATTAAAGGTTTCGTAGTAAGCCCTTCAGGGCTTGCCTGAATTTAGTACATACAGATAGCACAGACAAAAATATTTTACGCATCCGAAACAAAACTCCTGACTGTTTTTTAATAAGCCTTTCAGGACTTATGTTATAGTTCTGCAAGTCGTTGGGGGAAATACCGAGGACTTTAGCAATTTTGGCGAAGATACTTTCGTCTTGGGTCTGTTGATAAATACGGGCGAGATTGCCGAGAGTAATTTGAGCATTGTATGAATCATTAAATTGCCCAAAGATTTGTAGTGCCAGCAGCAGATTTTTGGTAGCTTCAGGATAGTTTTCTTGGGCTGCTGCAAGTAATCCGATTTGGTGGTAGGTGCCAGCTTGCTCGTAGAAATCGCCAAATTCGATATAGATATCGAGGGCTTGTTGGTAATGGCGGCAGGCTTGGTCGAATTCTCGTAATTGCTGGGCGACGATTCCTAAATTATGGTAGGTACAGGCTTGCTCGTAGCGATCGCCGAATTCGATTTTGAGGTCGAGGGCTTGTTGGTAATCGTGGCGGGCTTGTGGGAATTCTCGCAATGCCTGGGCTATGCTTCCTAAATTGTGGTAGGTGCTGGCTTGAGCGTAGCGATCGCCGAATTCGGTTTTGAGGTCGAGGGCTTGTTGATAATGGTGGCGGGCTTGGTCGAATTCTCGCAATTCCTGGGCGACGACTCCTAAATTGTGGTAGGTCTTGGCTTGAGCGTAGCGATCGCCGAATTCGATTTTGAGGTCGAGGGCTTGTTGGTAATAGCGGCGGGCTTGGTCAAATTCTTGCAATGCCTGGGCGACGACTCCTAAATTGTGGTAAGTCTTGGCTTGAGCGTAGCGATTACCGAATTCGAGAGCTTTTTGGTAATAGTGGCGGGCTTGGTCGAATTCTCGCAATGCCTGGGCGACGCTTCCTAACTGGTGGTAGGTGCTGGCTTGGGAGTGGCGATCGCCGAATTCGATTTTAAGGTCGAGGGCTTGTTGGTAATAGCGGCGGGCTTCCTCAAACTTGCGCATTTCTAAACAGGCATTACCACAAACATGAATCAATCCTGCATGAGTTACAGGATCGTCAAGCCGATCGGTTAGGTCGATTGCCTCTTGGTAAGTCGCCAGTGCTTGGTTAAATTCGCGTTTTTTATCTTGCAAATAACCCCAAGATCGCAACAGGTCAATTCGCTTACGGGGATCAGAATCACCGACCAAATCCAGACCTTGTTGCAACAAATTACTCGATTTTTCCAAAGAACCACAATCGCGATATAAGTCCCCTAATTTTCGTAATAATTTGATTTGTAAGGCTCGATTTGCTGAACTTGGTTGTTCTCCTGTGGGGCAACATTCCATCAACAACCGTTCTAGCAAGTCAATTCGCGCTTTTAACTTGGGAACATCTACAAAGCGCTGGCTTTCTCCAGTTTCATACTCCCAATGGGCTAAATAGGGCTGGCTTTCTCCAGTTTCATATTCCCAATGTGCTAAATCTCGTCGGTGAGTGGTGGTTTTGAATCGAAATGTCGCCGATCGCCAAGCCCAAAAATCGGGAGCAAAACGAGCCAATCGCGTTAATGAATAGTCGGGTAAAACGACCAACATAGGATGCGGTACGGAACTGACATAGGCATCCCGCACCAAGTTTAAATCCTGCAATAGCGGGGGATCGTCCCCAGTCATGCCAATCGCCCATTCTAACCCTGTAATGATGACAACTCGCTTTCGATCGGGGGGAGTGGGTTCGACGGTTGCTAATCGCTCTAATACCGCATCGCGCACATACCGCAAATTCGGGTCATCCAAGACAATATGAACAATCTGCCAATGTTCGGCTGCGGGTAAAGCTTGCAATGCCGTGACTAACCCCTGGGCTTCGTCAGGAAAATTGACTTCCACAAACCCCAGCGTCCATCCTTGGGCAACCCGGATAAAGGTTTGCAATTCTGCCCAAGCGTCAGGGTTATCGCGAATAAGGGCGCGGATTGGGTCTAGGTCGTAGAGGAAGTCAGTTTTGCTTGAAACTGCTCGATTTTCTGCACGAGAGGGTTGGGGTAGTTCCATCGTCGTCCGCCATTGTATTCCAAATATTCCAGTACCGAGAGATTGAAAATGAGTTCTTGACCAATTTCATCATTATCCAAATTTTTCTTGCGGTAGACTTCTACCAAGCGAGGATAATGATCTTTTTGGATTAGACGCTCGAAGTTAAATTGTTCGTCTGCGATCGCTCTTTTGGCATCATCTGCCATAACACAAAGATGTTGGCGAGTCATGGCTTTGAGTAACGCTCCTCTGCTCAACTGCATTAACTGGCGAACATGGCCACCACTGGCTTTGAGAAGTATTTGTACAACGTCTTCAGAGTCAAACAAAGTGGTCAAATCGAGCCGCTTGTTGAGGATTTGACGCAAAACGCCTAAGCTGCGATCGTTGTATTGTAGGGTAGCGCGATCGCGATCGAACTCATAAATGTTTACCATCGGCATTACATTCACCGAACCGAAAGAATTACTCAAATTTGCCCCAGAATAAATGGCGGAAATGGGGACAGTGTAAATCCCGAAATAATCGAGGGCTTGCAGTTGTGCGGCGTAATCGACAAACAAATGTCTGGCGACTTTGGGGGTGACGCGATCGAGATTATCGAAAATAAACAGAAATCCCTTTTTATTGGGTTGTACGTCCAATAATTTGCGATGAGCATCCCCTAAAAGTAAATTTAAGTCCGCTTGCAACCGCGACACATTGCGTTCTAGGGTTTCGCGAATGGTGGTCTTTTGGGTATTTGACCCCTTAATCGTTGCCAGCAGTTTGGTTGTCAATTTGGTTAAAAACGGGATTTCGATTCCTGCTTGTGCATCAGAGGTTATGCTAACAGCTTTATCTACCGTTTCTTCTGATTCTTTTGTAATTTCTTTAAACCACTGCTCAAAACTGCTCAAAAGCTCGCGATTAAACCGCAAGCCCATCTGACGCAATTCCCCTTCGAGTTTACGCAGAATGACCAAATAAATATCGGTATAACTGGCATCGTTGAGATCGAGTTCTTCGTCAACTTCGATGTAAATAATTTGGTAATTTCGTGCCAGTTCAGCTTGAATGCGTTTGAGTTCGGTACTTTTGCCGCAACCGCGATGACCTGTAAATAATACCGTCCCAAATTCTCCGGGCTGTTTGAGCCTTAGCTCAACACTCACTTCGTTGATACTTTCAGTATTGCGGACTTCAGTCAGATCGACATAATAGCGTGCGAAATCTTCCCCTGCTAAGGGTTGGACATCACACAGCCGAAATGCTTGTTCTAAAGTGGTTGCACGTTGGGCGGGAAGATTGCTCACAGCCAGGGAAATAGAATAAAGTTTGATATCTGTTGAGTATTTTATCTTCCCTGAGTCCCATCGCTTCTCATCTCATCTCGTAGCCAAATACATTCGGGTCAACTTCATTCAACTCAATATCCTCCAAGCCATATTCAGCCCAACGCCGTTCCACCATAGCCGCGACATCCGCATCAGACTCTAGAGGTTCGCCCCATTCGTGATTGGTTTCCGGCGGGATTTTGGTGGTTGCGTCGATGCCCATGCGTCCCCCTAAGCCGATTTTTTCGCTGGCAAAGTCGAGGCTGTCGAAGGGGGTATCGTCCAGGATGAAAACGTCGCGACTGGGGTCAACTTTGGAACTAATGGCCCAGACCACTTGCCGGGGGTCGCGGATGTTAATATCTTTGTCCACGACAATCACAAATTTAGTATAGGTGAATTGCGGTAAGGCACTCCAAAAAGCGAGGGCGGCGCGACGGGCTTGGCCGGGGTAAGCTTTATCAATGGAGATTACGGCGGCTTTGTAACTCAAGGCTTCCATGGGTAAGAAGAAGTCGGTAATTTCTGAGACTTGTTGCCGCAAAATCGGCGTATAGATGCGATTGAGGGCTAGGGCCATCATGGCTTCTTCTTTGGGAGGACGACCGCTAAAGGTGGTGAGGTAAATGGGGTCTTTGCGGTGGGTCATGCAGTGGAAGCGGACGAGGGGAGAGTCTTCTACGCCGCCATAGTAACCCATGTGGTCGCCAAAGGGGCCGTCGGGTAAGACTTCTCCTGGGGTGATGGTGCCTTCGAGGATAAATTCTGCGTCTGCGGGGACTTCGAGGTCGAGGGTTTTACATTGGGTCAATTTCACGCCAGAACCGCCGTACAGCCCGGCAAATAGCCACTCAGAGAGGTCCACGGGGATAGGGGTAGCCGCGGCCATAATTAGGATAGGATCGACACCGAGGGCGATCGCGATTTCGAGTTTTTTGCCATTTTCGGCGGCTTTTCGCAGATGTCTGGCCCCACCCCGGACGGATAACCAATGTACGGTCATGGTGGTTTCAGATTGCAGTTGCAGACGATAAACCCCGACGTTGGGAGTCCCGGTTTCGCAGTCTTTGGTAATAACGAGACCCAGGGTGATAATTTTGCCTGCATCCCCCGGATAAGGACGAATCAGGGGTAAGGTGTTGAGGTCGAGGTCTTTTTCTTCGATGACGACTTGCTGACAAGGAGGGAAGAAGTTTCGTCCGGGTTTGGCTTTGAGGACATCAAACAAAACTTTGCCAAAGTCCACTGCTTGGGATATCTTTTTGGGGGGTTTGGGTTGTTGCAGCAGGGCCAGCTTTTTCCCCAGGGTTTCTAATTCTTGGGGATGTTCCATATTCATGGCCCAGCAAATCCGTTCGACGGTTCCGAGGAGGTTGACTGCAACGGGAAAAGAAGCACCTTTGACGTTTTCAAACACCAGTCCCGGGCCCCCGGCTTGCAGCATCCGGTTAGAAATTTCTGCAATTTCGAGGTCGGAGTCTACTAACGCATCGATGCGTCGCAGTTGGCCGCGATTTTCTAAAAGTTGAATAAAGCCCCGTAAGTCTCTTGCCATTGTTTGAAGTTTTGTTAAGTCTTTTCATTATTGTAGGCAATCTTGGGGAGGGTAACTGGTCAGGAAGGGACATTTTGAGGAATCACCCCAGACCCGGTTACGGGGTGTAGGGGCGTATTTTCTGCCTGCAATACTGCTAAGGGGAGATATCCTCGCAACATAACGCTATACTCAATTGGAGTTATTTTTATGTCAGACCGAGTAACAATGGCTCAGTCCAGTCGAATCTACTGTTTTCGCGCTAATTACGAGAAATCTCGCGCATTTAACCCCAATGCTGTGCCGGAGTGGTTGGCGTTGGGAAAAGATTGGCAAGGTTACCGTATTTCTACTTTACCCTGGGTGGCAGATGTCGCTAAAGTGTTAGGACAATTGCAGGTAGAAGATACCCCGGAGGGTTGGCGGCAGTATTTGGAAAGTTTAGGATTGCAAGAGGTGACGGTGGTGGCTTGTGAGGATTTTTTTGAAGATAGTTTGTATTATTAAATGACACCCCAACCCGAAACACCACCCCCAATCGATCGTCAGCGAGAACATCAAGCTAACGAACGCACCTTTTTAGCTTGGTTGCGAACTGCGATCTCCCTGATTGGATTTGGCTTCGCGATCGCGCGATTTGGACTGTTTTTACAGCAATTTCAGGCGACCTTTGAACTATCGGAACCACCAATTTCTCCCTTTTTAACGTCGGAAACCTTGGGGGTGGGATTGGCGATCGCGGGTATTGTTATTATTGCCTTAGCTTTATGGAATTATAACCGCGTTTACCATCAAATCGAACAAACTCGTTATCAACCGAATCGCTTATTGGTGTGGTTGACGGGAGGATTTGTTATTTTGTTGGGGGTGTTGAGTTTGCCGTTGATTTTGCTGCGTCAACCGATGGTTAAACCTCCCTCGACTTCTTCTCCTGTAGAAGTGCCGCTTGATAATAATTATATCCCGTTTTTTTGGCGCAAGCAACGTCGGAAAAAGCGCCGAAGATATCGTTAATTTTCTAGCATTTATTGTTGTTGCTCAATTTGACAGCGATCGCGATATAAAGCGGCAACTTTATCTTGGGAATTTACCTTTAAAATAATGTTAAATTGAGCTGCGGCGGCGGTGTAGTTTTCTTCTTCATATAGTTGCAAGGCTTGTTCGTATTCTAACAGGGTTTTTTGCTTTAATTTGAGTTGTTCTTCTTCGTCACCATTTAACACCTCATAAATCGAAACAGCGTTATGTTTTCCTTTCACTTTCACCCGGTCGAGATAGCGTAAAATGTAGGGATGTCCGGCTTCGAGACGTTCGAAGATGGCTTCGCTAATAATAATTCCGACCCCATAAGTTTTAGTCAGAGTTTCTAAGCGAGATGCTAAATTAACGGAATCCGCAATTACTGTACTATCCATACGTTGCACTTCTCCGACTGTCCCGATCATCAAGCTACCGTAGTGAATTCCAATGCCGATTTGAACGGGTTTCGCTCCTTTTTTAAGTTGCGTTTGGTTGAATTTTCGGACTTGTTGTTGCATCGCGATCGCGCAGTCAACCGCATTGGTAATGTCTGCGGGAAACAATGCCATAATCGCATCGCCAATATATTTATCAATAAAGCCTTTTTGAGCGCGAATCAGCGGACTAATTTGGCTGAGATAATTGTTGATAAAATCAAAGTTTTCTTCCGGGGTCATCCCTTCTGAAATGGTAGTAAATGACCGCATATCAGAAAATAAAATTGACATTTCCTTGGCTACGCGATCGCCTAACTGTACGTCAATAATACTATCTCGTCCTAAAAAGCCGAGGAAATCTTGGGGAACGAAACGAGCATAGGAAATGTTGATGCGAGCTAGGTTTAAATGGGTTTTAATCCGGGCTAATAATTCTTTTTTGGAAAAGGGTTTTAATAAGTAATCATTTGCCCCACAAGCAAAACCTTCTAAAACATCAGTATCTCGATTTTTAGCGGTTAACATCACAATGGGCAATTGACTGGGTAAAAATAATTTTCGGATTTTTTGGGCGACTTCGTACCCGGTTAAATGGGGCATCATTACGTCTAATAAAATCAAATCGGGGCGTAACCCTTCATCGAGCAAATTTAGGGCTTCTAAGCCATTTTGAGCTTGAATGACACAATAATTTTCGAGGGATAAGTTATTTAATAAAATTTGCAAGTTGATGGGTTCATCATCAACGATTAAGATTTTGATATCATTGCTATCTGCGGCCAAATTAATCTGAAGTCTCCCAGTAGGTTCTTCAGTCCATTCTGCCGCTAAAGTTTGGACTTGATTGAGTCGAGGAGGAGAAAATTCCCCAGTAGATTTAACGGGATTTTGTTCTTGAGCTACAGGTAAACTAAAACTAAAACAAGACCCAACTCCGAGGGTAGATTCGACCCAAATTTCTCCGGCTTGTAGCTCAACTAAACGCTTAGTAATAGTTAAGCCTAATCCGGTTCCGCCATAGTTTCTCGATGTTGAACCGTCTCCTTGTTCAAAGGATTCAAAAATGCGGTTTAATTTTTCCGGTGCAATACCAATTCCGGTATCTTTGATTTGGGTAATAATGCGATGAGGTGTAGTAGTTTCATCGAGTTGGGTAATAACTTCAATAGTTCCAGTTTCTGTGAATTTAATCGCATTTCCTAACAGGTTATAGAGGATTTGTTGGACGCGATTTTCGTCAGCAGCGACGAGGGGAAGAGCGCGATCGCTCTTATCTATAATTTCGAGAGATTTGTTTTTAATTAAATGACTGGATAGGGCAATCGTTATTTTGATTAAAGCTTGCAGATCGACAGGTTTGATCTGTAGCTCCATGTGATTATTTTCGAGCTTGGAGAAGTCTAAAATATCATTGACTAAACTGGCTAATCTGCGACTGCTTGCCATGACTAAATTGAGGTTTTCGGTGGCTTTTGGGGGGAGTTTTCCCGCAATACCATCCAGGAGTCCTTCAGTAATACCAATAATACCGTATAAGGGAGTTCTCAGTTCGTGGGAGGTATTGGCAAGAAAGTCGTCTTTGAGTTTATCGAGTTTTTGGAGGTCTTTATTTTTGGTTTCAATTTCTTCAAAAGAAGATTTAAGTTGACTTGCCATACTGTTAAATACTTTCGCTAAAATACCCAACTCATCCTTTGAATGAGTTTTAACTTTTTGATTGAGTTTTCCTTGGGCGATCGCGTCGGCGGCTTCAGTTAGTTCGCGAATGGGTTTAACAATATTTGTGGCAACGAGCCAAGTTGAAAGAGAAACAATCGTTAAAACTAAAAGTCCAATTAATAAAGAGAAAAGGGAAAATTGACGAGCTTGAGCATAAAAACTGGCTTCTGTTTGTTGGACAATAATTCCCCAACCTGCTTCGGAAACTGAAGTAGTATAACAAATCCATTTCACACCATTAGAATCAATAAAACTTCCCCATCCTTGTCGTCCCGATCTAAGTTTTTGTACGGCAATATAATCGCTTAAATTGCGAACTTCTTGGCTGTCACTTACGTTTAATAAGTCTTGAAATTGTTCGGGAACTGTGCTTAAATCTGAATGAGCGAGTAAGTTATTTTGACTGTCTACGACAATGGCGATCGCCCCCGGATCGAAGTTTACTTCGTTAATATGACTAGAGACATCATCGAGGGCAGTAGACATGGAAACTACGCCGATTAATTCATTAATATTATTGCGAATGGGAGCCGCGAAAGTAACTGAAGGTTTGGGATAAGTGCGACCAATTAAAATTTGCCGGGGGGCTTGTTTTCCCTTGAGGGCTTCTTTAAAATAAGTGCGATCGCGATAATTAGTGAGTTCTTTATCATCGCTGCGAGCGATATTAAAACCGTCGAGATTAATGGTATGTAATAAATAAATTTCTTGATAAACTTCATCCGTTGCATCTAAGACAGACTTTTGCAACTCTGGATTCATGCTAATAATATTTGGTTGACGGCTCAGATTGGTAATAATATTGACCATATTGCGATCCCATTGCTCAATGTGAATTTGCAAAGAATTAGTTTTTGTTTCTAACTCTGCTTTCGCATCTTCTGTTAATGCCACGCGACTGCGATAACTCGCGATCGCCATAGCCGCAGTCATGGGTAAAACCACCGTCAAGGAAATAATTAATGTAATCCGAAGTCGTAAACCAAAAACTTTTTTGGGTTTCATCGGTTTGCCAGAATAGAGGTTAAATCAATCATCAGATTAGGGGAAATTTTACCGCGATCGCTCCCATTTGAGCCAAAGTCAAGTACGATCTAAAAGGTTTGAAATTATATAGGTTAAATGAAAACTTCTGACTCAGAACGTGGTGCTTTTATTCCGTATCGACGCTCCGATTTAATTAAACTCTGCTTAGAAGACGGGAAACTACAGGGAGAAAAAGCCCAGCAATTTCATCAGTTTTGCGATTTACTTTCGGCGTTTTATCATTTTAAATTTCATGCTTATTTAGAGCGACTTAAAGATAACTACGCACCCTTTAATCCCGATTCCGCAACCCAATCCTATAGATATGATAACAAAACCCGAGAAAACCAACTGATCGAAGACTTTGAGATTTTGCTCAAGCGGGCTAATTATATCCCGGTTTCTTATGAAAGTCTACAGCAAGCCATTGAGGAGCGATCGCTGATTGATGTCCAAACGAAAGTTGATTTTGAAGATTTTGAACAACTGGTGTTTTACTATCGGGGTGATATTAGCGAAGTTGTCCAGGAAAAAAAGTTTTTCTTTCGGACTGTTGAGAAGAGTATTAATCTGTTTGAGCGGGTGGTGGTGTTGATTAAGTTCAAAGAAGCCAAGCATTTTAAAAAGTCTAAATTTCTTTTTTTTAGTTCTAAAGATTTCAGTCCCGAAAAACAAGGCTTCCAAGCTCAGAAAATCTATATTTATTACTACAAAAATGTGCCAAAGTTTGACATGGAGTTGTTATTTCCTAATATCCAAACATCCATGACTTGGAAAGACCGCTTATTGTTTCTCGTTCCAGCTATTGGAGCCGCGATTCCTTTGGCAATTAAGACATTACCAAAATTAGTTTTAGTAGTAGAGACAATTATTTTTATGGTGTTTGGTGCTGTGACGATTTTTGGTTGGCAAATTAATGAGCAGGAAGTTCGAGATTTTATGCCTGTTTTGACAGCGATGTTATCTTTATTAGTAGTCTTGGGGAGCTTTGCATTTCGTCAGTATAGTAAATATAAAAGCAAGTTAATTCGCTTTCGCAAAAATATCACCGATACCTTGTTTTTTCGTAACTTAGCTAATAATAGTGCGGCGTTTAATAGCTTAGTGGATGAGGCTGAAGAAGAAGAATGTAAAGAAATTATCTTGGTATATTATCATCTTTTAACCAGCGATCGCCCCCTGACTCCCGCGCAACTCGATCGCAAAATTGAAACCTGGATGTTAGAAAATTACGAAACTGATATCAACTTTGATATTAACGGGCCCATTGATAACCTAGAACAAATCACAGGCGATCGCGAATCTCCCTTACTTCAGCGAGACAAGCAGGGCTATTGTCAGGTTTTACCCCTCCCAGAAGCTAAGGCTTTAATTGATGAGATTTGGGATAATATATTTGACTATGCAGATTACCAAATTTCTCCAAAGCAATCTTCTTAAATCCGGTTTTAATACTGTATTTTTTCTTGATTAAAAGCTTGTTTAGCTCGTCCTGTTAAGTCACTCACAAAAGCTTGTTCGGCTCTCGCATCAATGGGATAAGCTTTAAGCTGAAAGTGGGTTTTTTCAGGAGATTCCGTCAGAAAAACATTAATTGGTTTTTGCAGTTGCGTGTATTTGCTGGTATAAGCTGCTTGCATGAGAATGTGTTGGACTTGCTGGGGATTCACTTTCGGGTCTACATAAAAGTGCGCGATCGCGGGGGTTTCGAGATTACCTTGATTTGCATTAATAATCGGGTTTTCCCAAATGGTTTTATGGGGAATGGTAACGCGACGATCGTCGAGGGTTTGCAACTCAAAACTGCGTAACCCAAAATGCTTGACTTCCCCATAATAATCTCCGATGGAAATGCGATCGCCAATGCGATAAGGAGACTCAAATAACACCACAATTCCTGCCATCATGGAGCTAATATAATCGCGGAAGGCAAAGCCTAAACCTAAAATAATTGTACCGCTTAATGCCAGCAAATTGGTTCGGGATAAATTCAAAAATAAATCACCGAGGATAAAAAGAGCAATTAATAATACCAACAATTGCCCAAAAGGAAGGAATTGTTTAATTTGTTGCCGAAACTGTAACACAACTTGCTCTGATAGCCAATTGAAAAACATGGATAAAGAGCGTAAAATTACATAAGTTGCAGCAATCACAACTGCCGCTTGCGCGAGCTTAAAAGTGGTAATTTGAGAGAGAAGGTGACTCAGACTTCGATCGGATTCTGGGCCGACTTGAGCAATCCAATAAAACATAGTTGATCGAGTTTAAGGAACTAAAAATTTATTCCGTCTCAAATCTAAAAGAATGTGAGGATAGTAATGGGGATTAACACGATAAACCCCATTTTCTGCGAGAATTAACTTATCTTTTTGAAGTTGCTGAATTTGGCTTTGCAGGGAAGTCGGATGAGTCCCCAAACTGACAGCCAGACAATCCAAATTGAGGGTTTGATGAAGCAGTAAACTATAGAGTAAATAGCAATCTTCTAAGCTCAATCCCGGTAACTCTGGTAAAAAAGAAGTTTGACGTTTTACAGAAAGTTTGGCATTCTCAATTTCGGCTTTTTCATGAGGACAGAATAAGGAATCGATCCATAAGTCCTGAGCAACTTGGCTCGATCCTAAAGCCGCTTTTGCGAGGGATTGAAAATAACTACAAGTTTGTTCTTCTTCAGCTTCAATTAAAATATCGATATCTACTTTTTTAAACCAAGCTTCTAACTCCCCTGCATCGAGACTGGGGAGATGAATTGCTTGATTCAAATTCGCTTTAATTTGATAGGTGGTGTGGAGATATTCCCAAGCCCAACTCGGACAACCTAAAATCCAAAAGCGATCGCGATTTTCTAAGATGGTAGTTTGTAGGGTAGTAATCGCGTTTAAGCCATGAATACACCGTAAAAAACCTTGGGCTAAGTTCGGAATGAGAATAACTTCTGCTTCCGAGGGAATATGGCTTAATGCTTCATTCAGTTGGGTTTGGCGTTGTTGCGGTGTGGTAAAGTTAGGAAAGGAAAAAACCCGACAAACATCAAACTGAGAACAATCGGTTAAAAGGGTAACTAAATAATCTTCGAGGGGTTCAATGGGACTATCAATAAAGACTAAATGATTCTCAGCAGAGCCATCTTTTTGCCAAGATGCGATCGCGTCTGTTGCGGCATTTTTAATCGTTGTTTGGGTTTTTTCGGGAATCGGTAATTGAGCCAAACTTTGCCGTAAATCTTGCTGATAGCTCGCCGGTAGCTTCTGTAAATCTTCACTTACAGAAGCTACCCCTTGAGTTGATTTTAGCCAATTCCAAAGGCGGTCAAATCCCAAAACCATCTTGACAATCAATGGTAGAATTTAAAGGGTGAATTACCACCATTGGCGATCGCCATTTTCATCGGTACGAGCTTGACGAATCACGTCAGAAATTTCTTCAGCATCGCGAATATGATGCAAGGCTTCTTGATTACCTTCTTCACCTTCGACAACAAAATAAGTCGGGACGACAATATGGTCACCAGTAATATCTGGTGCGTCTACTGCGATTTGTTGTGCTTTTTCTTCTATACTCTTAGAGTCATCGATTCTTTCACCAGGGTTAAAAGATTTTTGATAAGGTTGGGGTTGATTAGCCATAATATTATTAATATTCTCCTATTTTCTTAAATCGATTTACAAGCAAGAAGATTGAAATCAAACTTGCTTTAATCTACTTATTATTAGAGCATTTCTAAACTGCGAAATCCTCTAGCTGTGGTTAGAAATCCTTAAATCAAGATGGGTCAAAAGAAAGATTAAAGCCGAAATATCAAGCTTTGGGACTGTCTGAGAATGTTTATAGGTCTTAGGTTTACCCTGGTCATTCCCAGCAGAATGACTCGCAAGCCAGACTGAGTTGAGGATTTAAACCGCGCTGTTTTTAAGGAATCCAAACTGGATTTAAGCCGGGAAAAAGTTTCTCTGGTGTAGCAATTTCTGGCTCTCGATTCGGTCTAAAATTCGGGGTTGGGAGTACCCACAAATTCGCTTCGAGTTGGTCGGATTGGTTTGGTGTGGGAACTACTTGGTCAAAGCCTAAAGCAACTCCATCCGGAGACATATTAAGGATTACTTCTTGATAATTAGAAAGTCCGATAAACGGCAAATTTTCACCCTCTTTGAGATTAATTGCAGCGACTAAAGGTTGTTGGGGAGATTGATTTTCTCCTCCGATTTGAAAGCAATATGCGATATGAGGTTGTAACAAGTCAAACTCACAATTGCGGATGTCTGCAAGGGTTTGTAAGATGGGGGTGGTTTCTCCGGGATCGTCGGTCAAAGCCAGCGATCGCGTTCCGTCTTGACTGATTCGCAACAGCAGTATTTCGCCAGTATCGGGGGTGAAACCGAGTATTCCTTGATAATTGCGGTAAAACTCCAAACTAGGAGCTTCTGGGGTCAGGGGAAGCAGGGATACGCCATTTTCTTGCACCACTGCAACGCTTTGGCTGTCGGGGGTAATGGTAAAATCAACAGCTTGGGTTCCGAGGGATCGCGGCGGTCGATCGTCTCGAAGCACCCAAAGAGCCGTATCCTGGGTATTGTTGCGATTCACCCGCTCGACAACGATCAGATTACCGTCCGGGGACAGATCGAACTTGAGGTTGCGATATAAATTTGCATCGAGTAGCCGTTGAATGCGTCCGGGGGGTTGGGGGTTTTCAGCGTTGGTGTAGTTGAGTCCCGTGGTGACGGTGTAGAGTTGCAAGGTGTCTAAACTGCCATCGTCGAGGGTACTGTCAATGGCTGAAAATAGCAAGCGATCGCCTTCAGGATAGGGTTGAAAGTCCACCACAGTCAAATCCCCAGGAGTCAGCAGTTCCTGACGATTTTGGGTGAAATTGTACAGGACGATTTTCCCTTGTTCTTCTCCTTGGGTTCCCAGATAAGCGATAATGCGATCGCGAGTCGGTAGTGCCGCTTCAAATGACTCAATCCGAGGACTGGGTTGACCCCATTCCCCCCGTAAAGCTTTGGCCCCCCGCAACTGGACTTGATAGGTTTCGCCGTATTGGGGTGGCGCAGTCAAGGTGTAAAATAGGGTGTTGCCACTCCAGCTTATTTTACCGGGCAGATCGGGGTCAATTTGCAAATTCGCTTCGACACTCTCGCGATCCATTGGACTGCTGAAGGTCAGGGAAAAGCCGCGATCGCCTGCACCAATTTGCTTTCCTTGCCAACTATACGTGACGACGCGAGGCGCAGACAAGAGGTTGGCACTCACGGCTCCGACAATCATACCCATTAGCAATATTATCGTCACAATCGCGATCGTGTCGAACCGATGTCTGGGTTTTAGGGCGATCGCTTTCGCGTCAGTTTCGGACTTCATTACCGTTGGGATAGGGTTCAAACCAGCACTCTCGATGATTTTAACCAATCTTAGCCAGAATCATCGCGATCGCCGTTGAAACTTGATGACATTGTTATCTATATCACTTCACGCGATCGCCAAAAAATGCTGAAATTTGATTATCCGTCTTGCGCGATCGCTCCCTGTCTTCAGAGCAATTCTGTTTGACAAAAAGGTCTTTTGTAAAATCCACGGTAAGGGCGATCGCGATTCTATCTCATTCTCTTAATATGAAGCCTTTACTGACTGTTTCCCATCTCAATAAATCCTACGGCAAAATTCCTGCCGTTCGCAATGTTTCTTTTCAACTTTATCCCGGACAAGTCTTAGGCATTGTCGGAGAATCCGGTTCAGGAAAATCAACCTTACTCAGTACCATTAGCGGTTATCTTCCCCTAGATGCGGGGGAAGTAACTTACATTAACCGAGAGAATACCACTCTCAATTTAGCCCATTTACCCGAATCCCGTCGTCGCTTATTAATGCGAACTGAATGGGGATTTGTACAACAAAATCCACGGGATGGTTTACGCATGAATATTACCGCAGGAGCTAATATTAGCGAACGTTTAATGGATATTGGTATTCGTCATTACGGAAATCTGCGATCGGAAGCGATTCGCTGGTTAAAAGAAGTTGAAATCGATCCAAAATGGCTAGATTCTCCCCCTATTCACTTCTCTGGGGGAATGCAACAACGCCTCCAACTCGCTCGCGTTTTAGTCACTCATCCCCGCATAATTTTGATGGATGAACCCACCGGAGGACTTGATGTTTCGGTACAAGCTAAATTACTCGATTTGTTACGATCTCTGGTAAGAAATTACCACCTCAGTGTTATTTTAGTAACCCATAATATCGGCGTAGTTCGCTTACTGGCTCATCATTTGTTAGTGATGCAAAATGGCGAAGTGGTTGAAGCCGGATTGACCGATCGCGTCCTCGACGATCCTCAACATTTTTATACTCAACAACTGGTTCATGCTACCCTAACTCCTTAACTTTTCAAATCATGAAAACTCCTACATTTAATCCTCCCAAAACCTCAACTTTAGCATCAGAAACTATCCTCTTAAAAGCTGAAAATCTCTATAAAAGTTTTGTCTTACATCATCAAGGGGGTGTAGAATTATCCGTCCTTCAAGGCGTTTCCCTCAATCTTCATGCAGGAGAAGCCGTTGCTTTAGTCGGTGCATCGGGTTCGGGAAAATCTACCTTTATGCGATCGCTCTACGGCAATTATGGCATTGATCGCGGTAATATTTGGGTTAAACATGAAGAAAATTGGCTTAATTTTGCCCATCTCGAACCCCATCAAATTATCGAAGTGCGTCAAAAAACTATCGGTTATGTTAGCCAATTTTTAAGAGTTATTCCTCGCGTTCCAGCCCTTGAAGTTGCCGCCGAACCCTTGCTAGAATTAGGGATAAAACCTGAGATTGCTTATCAAAAAATTCAATATTTATTCACACAGCTAAACTTACCACAACGACTTTGGCAACTCTCCCCAACTACCTTTTCTGGAGGAGAAAAACAACGGGTTAATATTGCCAAAGCTTTAGCCGTTGATTATCCCATTCTATTGTTAGATGAACCCACCTCTGCCTTAGATACAGCCAATCGGAAAATCGTGATTCAACTGCTACAAGAAAGACAACAAAAAGGTTGTGCGATGGTGGGAATTTTTCACGAGGAAGAAGTCAGGAATGCATTGTGTTTTCGCGAGTTACGGTTTTAAGTTTAAGCCCTAGTATTTAAGATTAAATTCGTTCCAATCGCGAAGATGTAAAAAATTCAAACATATCGGGTTTAATAGGGAGATAAACTCTTCTTAACCCCGAAAAATACGAGAATTGCTTAAACTATAAAAAGATTAAAAATTGCAACTTTATGAACGAGCAAATTTATACAAACTACCGCTTGCAACTCCCCGATGGCGAAATCCTAGGAACTCTCGTCATTCGAGATGATAAAATTGTCGATATTCAACCGGGAAAAGTCAGCCAAGGACAAGACGGAAAAGGAGACTATTTATTACCCGGATTAATCGAACTTCATACGGATAATCTCGAAAAATGTATGGCTCCGAGGCCTGGGGTAAAATGGCCTTTAGAAGCCGCAGCCGTGTATCATGATAAAGACTTAATTAGTTCGGGAATTACCACAGTTTGCGACGCGATCGCGATTGGAGATATTAAGCCCGGATCGAACCGTCTCACCCACTTTGCACCGATGATTGATATTATCGCCCAAGGACAAGAAAAAGGGAAATTTGCCGTCGATCATCGCATTCATATTCGCTGCGAATTATCTTTTCCGGATGTGTATGATATTACCGAAAAATATGCCAATCATCCCCTACTTTCCCTCATTTCAATTATGGATCACACACCGGGACAGCGCCAATTTGTACAGATCGAAAAATACAAAGAATATTATATTGGTAAACACGGTATTCCTGCCAAAGATATGGATGCTTTTGTAACCATGCGACAAGAACAACAACGAAAATATGCCGATGGAAATCGCAAATCTTTAGTCGAATTAACTCAGCGTAATCATATTTCTTTAGCCAGTCATGATGATGCAACCGTAGAACATATCCAAGAAGCCCTCGAAAATGGTGCTGCGATCGCGGAATTTCCCACCACCCAAGCCGCCGCCCAAAAAGCCCATTCTAGTGGCTTACAAGTCCTTATGGGTGCGCCTAATTTAGTCTTGGGGGGTTCCCACTCTGGTAACGTTTCTGCTATGGAATTAGTCCAACAAAATCTCGTTGATATTATCTCCTCAGATTACGTTCCTCGTAGCTTACTACAAGCAGCTTTTATCATTGCTCATCAAGGCAATAAACCCCTGTACGAAGCTATTAAACCCGTCACTTCAAACCCTGCAAAAGCTATCCAATTAGAGCATCAAATCGGCAGCTTAGAAGTAGGCAAACAAGCCGATTTTATTACCGTCCACGATGATAAAATTGTACCCCGCATTACCTCAGTTTCGCGTCAAGGAAAACGAGTCGCTTAATGACAACAGCAACCTTTATTGTTTATGCTTGTCCCGTTGGTGAACTCAACCAACAAATTTTAACTTACTTCGAGAAAAGCCGGAAATTGTGTGGTGAAAATGCGGCTCATAAATATATGCCCCATTGCACATTAACCGGATTTTTTGAAGATCAAACCAGCACAATCGATTTATACTGTCAAGCCCTAAACGCCGCTTATCAAACCCACAAAAATTCCTTAGAAATTGACATTGTAGCCATGCTTTTAAAAGCAAAATGGCAGGGCTTACAACTCCAAGCCGAAAACCTCAAAAACGCGATCGCCCACTTTGCTGAAATTGCCCAATCTCCCACCCGTCACGAACCCATCCGGTTAAAAGATTGGCTGCATTTAAGCTTTGCTTATTCCTACCCCCCTGAACAACAAGAAAAACTCGCCCAACTTGCCAGCGAAATTATTAATATTCAAGCCCCGGTTGAGTGGGAATTGCGCTTTTATCAGCGTCATTCTGATTGGAGTTGGACTTGTCATTATCACCAACTGCTTTAAGCTTTAAAACCCTAATTTCGTTTAAACCCAAGAAAATCAAATCATACCTAAAATGTCAAATCCCCTAAAGATAAATGGCTCTAGGGGATTTGGAGAACAAATTAAACACCTTGATGATTTTGATAATGTTGACAATAAATAGGGTCTAGCTTTTCTTACGCAGTTTGGTTGCACCAAAAGCACCAACAGCCATTAAACCTAATAAAGAAGCGGGTTCGGGAACATCTACGGGATCGCTAGAAGATAATTGGAAATTAACACCATCTCCTGTGCCACGGTCATAGTCTTTACCCAGTTTCAAAATGAGGGATGAAACATCCGTGAAGGTTTGAGAAACGATGTTGCTGTTACTCCCTTTTGCAACGAAGTTGGGGCTTGCAAAATCAACGCCATTAATGGCAAGAACTCCAGTTGTGTTCCAAGTTTCAGTATCAAAGAAATCGATGGTTAATTCAGAAATCATTTTAGAGAAAGTAATTTCAAAAGTACCGACTTCCAACTGACCTTTTTCTTCAGTTTCAGTGGCTTCAGAAGGACGGAACCAGAAACCTTCGTGGTTGGTTCCAGCATCACCCTTACCGAATTTGATCAGTCCACCACCGTAGGTGTTTTTTGTGGCCAGGTTGTCTACAAACAAGCGGCTGGGGCTACCTGTCGTAGAATCGGTTAAGGAAGTAATACTTTCAAAAATGGGGTCGAGAGTGATGCAATCATCCAAGCATCCCAAGCCGACATCGATTTCCCCTTCTTGCTGAGGAACTAAGCTGAAAGCAGAAGCAGAAGGCGCGATCGCACCAAGGGTCAAACTTGTTGCTGCGGTTAAAAGGGCTGTAATAACTTGAGTCTTCATGGTTTTTAAGAAATTTGGGTATACATCTGAGTGGTTATGTTCAATTTACTCGAATTCGTTTTAAATTAGGGTAAAGTTCAAGGGCAGTTTGATGAAGTGTTCGTGAATTTTTTGTCAAAACAACCGGGAACGCGATCGCGCCTCAACCTCTCCTTTGCGCCACAATTGCCTACAATAAAGAGTCTGACGTAAAATTTAAGACAATTTTCGATGGACACAATTGAAATTACAGGAATTCGGTGTTATGGCTATGTGGGCGTTTTTCCCGAAGAACAAAAGTTAGGCCAGTGGTTTAGGGTAGACTTAACCTTGGCCATGGATTTGCATAAACCCGGAGAAAGCGATCGCCTCGAAGACACCCTCAACTATGCCGAAGTCGTCCAGCGCACCAAACAGATCGTCGAGAATGCCAAATTTGCCTTAGTCGAGAAATTAGCCAGCGCGATCGCATCCGCCATGCTAGAGTTCGAGCAAGTCCAACAAGTCCGCGTGCGTCTCAGCAAACCCAACGCCCCCATTCCCCACTTTCGCGGCAACATTACCATTGATATTACTCGTCCGTAGTGCCGCGACACAGCTAAAAATGTGAATTATAGTCATTCCAATTAAGTTCCGTACATTCACGCTTAATTTTTTTGAGTCCGTGAAAGCGGACTTTGCCCTCGTTAGCCCCAGATTTTAATCTGCGGGCGGGAATCACGGTTTTGACTTGGAATTACTATAGGTAGGGTGACGAAGCGCGAAGCGTAACGCACCGCAATGAAAGCATTTTAGCTGTGTCACGGCAGTAGATTGGGTAAAACAAAGTGAAACCCAACATAACCTCGATCCTTGTTAGATTTCGCGAACTCAACCCAACCTACACGAAAAAAGTTGCGAAATCTTGACATTAAATCCAAATAGGCGATCGCTTTTATTTGTGACTTAAAAAAACGGCAATATCTTGTCTTAAATTCATGCCCACTTTTAACAAAATATCTGAATCAATATTAATTTTAATTCGTTACAACTTTGACATCAAACTCGCTTTTTCCTAAGCCTATCTTGTCTCAATCTGATTTCCGACCAGATTAAAAACTTCCTGTAACCGTTTCTCAATGATTGATTCTAACTTTTTTTGAAGTGCTTGTTCGCCAATCATAATTAAGACTTGTATAACATATTTTCTCAAACTATAAACAATAATCCTGCGCCCTTCGATAATATGTCTTGATTTCATCAGGTCATGACAACGCGATCGCACAACCTTTTACAATAAACTAACAGCAGATATCGTTATACCTACAGGAGAACCCAATAAACTATGCTAGACGCTTATCGTCAACACGCCGCCGAACGGGAAGCCCAAGGCATTCCTCCCCTCCCCCTCAACGCCCAACAAACCACTGAACTGTGCGAACTCCTCAAAAATCCCCCCGAAGCCCAAAAAGGAGAACTCATGCTGCTACTGCGGGATAGAGTTCCCCCTGGAGTAGACGAAGCTGCCTACGTCAAAGCCGGTTTCCTCACCGCAGTTGCCAAAGACGAAATCCAATGTCCCCTCATCTCCCATCAAGGCGCAATTGACCTATTAGGCACCATGGTCGGCGGTTACAACGTGCAATCCCTCGTTGAACTCCTCAAATCCAGAGACACCAACATCGCCGCCGAAGCCGCCAACGCCCTGAGTAAAACCACCCTCGTCTTTGATGCCTTCAACGACGTACTCGCCTTATCCGACACCAACCCCTACGCCAAACAAGTCGTAGACGCATGGGCAGAAGCCGATTGGTTTATCGGACGACCCAAAGTCCCCAAAGCCATCACCGTCACCGTCTTCAAAGTCCCCGGAGAAACCAACACCGACGACCTTTCCCCCGCCCCCCACGCCACCACCCGCCCCGACATTCCCCTCCACGCCTTGGCAATGCTAGAGTCGAAAATGCCCGAAGGCATCGAAACCATTGCCCAACTCAAAGAAAAAGGCCATCCCGTCGCTTATGTTGGCGATGTCGTTGGTACGGGGTCTTCCCGTAAATCCGCCATCAACTCCGTTCTGTGGCACATCGGCCACGACATCCCCTGCGTCCCCAATAAACGGGCAGGCGGTTACATCCTCGGCGGCAAAATCGCCCCCATCTTCTTCAACACCGCCGAAGACTCCGGCGCACTTCCCATCGAATGCGATGTTTCCCAACTCAACACCGGGGATGTCATCACCATCCATCCCTACAAAGGCGAAATCACCAACGAAGCCGGAGAAGTAATTTCCACCTTTGACCTCAAACCCGAAACCATCCTCGATGAAGTCCGCGCCGGAGGACGCATTCCCCTCCTCATCGGTCGCGCCCTCACCGACAAAACCCGCGCCGCCCTTGGACTCGAACCCACCACCCTCTTTGTCCGTCCCTCCGTCCCCGAAGACACAGGCAAAGGCTTCACCCTCGCCCAAAAAATGGTCGGCAAAGCCTGTGGCTTAGAAGGGGTGCGTCCCGGTACATCCTGCGAACCCATTATGACCACCGTCGGTTCCCAAGACACCACCGGCCCCATGACGCGGGACGAACTCAAAGAATTGGCTTGCTTGGGCTTCAACGCCGACCTCACCCTGCAAACCTTCTGTCACACCGCCGCTTATCCCAAGCCCGTTGATGTCACCACCCACAAAGAGTTACCGGACTTCTTCTCCACCCGTGGCGGTGTCGCCCTCAAACCCGGCGACGGCATCATCCACTCCTGGTTAAACCGGATGTTACTCCCCGATACCGTGGGTACTGGGGGCGATTCTCACACCCGCTTCCCCCTGGGTATTTCCTTCCCCGCCGGTTCTGGTTTAGTCGCCTTTGCCGCCGCTTTAGGGGTAATGCCCCTCGATATGCCCGAATCCGTCCTCGTCAAATTTACCGGGGAACTACAACCCGGCGTAACCCTGCGAGATATCGTCAACGCCATCCCCTGGGTTGCTATGCAGCAAGGCAAACTCACCGTTGGTAAAGGCAACAAAGTCAACGTTTTCAACGGTCGCATTATGGAAATGGAAGGCTTACCCGACCTCAAAGTTGAGCAAGCCTTTGAACTCACCGATGCCACCGCCGAGCGTTCTTGTTCGGGCAGTACCATTAAACTCAGCGAGGAAACCGTCGCCGAATATCTGCGTTCTAACGTCGTCCTGCTCAAAAATATGATTGCGCGGGGCTACCAAGATGCCGGAACTCTCTTGCGTCGTGTTGCCAAGATGGAAGCATGGCTGGCCAACCCCAGCTTGATGTCTGCTGACCCTGACGCGGACTATGTAGACACTATCGAAGTCAACCTCAACGAAATCAAAGAACCCATCGTTGCCGCCCCCAACGACCCCGACAACGTAAAACTGATGAGCGAATGTGCCGGGGATAAAGTCGATGAAGTCTTTATTGGGTCTTGCATGACCAACATCGGCCATTATCGCGCCGCCGCCAAAATCCTCGAAGGGGCAGGAGTCGTCAAAGGTCGCCTCTGGGTCTGTCCTCCCACTCGCATGGACGAGGAACAGTTGCGCTCAGAAGGCGTTTACGGCGTATTTGCCGCCGCCGGGGCCCGTACTGAAATGCCCGGTTGTTCCCTCTGTATGGGCAACCAAGCCCGCGTCGAGGACAACGCTACCGTCTTCTCTACCTCCACCCGCAACTTCAACAACCGCATGGGTAAAGGCGCTCAAGTCTACCTCGGTTCAGCCGAACTTGCCGCCGTTTGTGCCTTACTCGGTAAAATCCCCACCGTCGAGGAATACCTGGCCATCGTCGGCGAAAAGGTAGACCCCTTCAAGAGCGATTTATACCGCTACCTCAATTTCAACGAAATCGAAGGTTTCGAGAACTTTGGCCGCGTCGTTCCTGAGAGCGAAATGCCGAAGTTAGAAGAGGCTGCGGTTTAGTAATCTATTAGGGTGGGCTACGGCTCACCCACTATGATTTAAAAGAAAAAATGCCAGCGAAGGATGTTTATCATGATGGCTTTAAAAATGCTCTCATTAAAGACGGATGGGAAATTACTCGCGACCCTTATACCATTAGATATGAAGGATTAAATTTATTTGCTGATTTAGCCGGAAAAAAGCTACTTTCTGCTCAAAAGGAAGACACTAATATTATCGTTGAGATCAAAAGCTTCTTAGGTCGTTCTCCCGTTCATGAATTTCAATGTGCTTTAGGGCAATATATTTTATACCAGACCTTGCTATCTCAAATACATCCCGATTATCTTCTTTACTTGACCATTGAAAAAGAAATTTATGAAACCTTCTTCCAGAGAACGGCAATCAAACTTGTAATAGAGAAATATCAAGTTCTACTTTTAGTCATTGATATTAACAAGGAAGAAATTATACAATGGATAAATTAAACCATTATCGTTTAATCGTCAAAAAAATTTTAACAGAATACCATCAGATTGCCAGTCAGACTCCTAATATTTCTGGTGTTGAAACTGTATTAGCTTTTGATGAAAATACAGACCAGTACTTATGGTTTGATATTGGTTGGCATGATAGGAGAAGGGTAAAAGCAATTTCAATTTATGTCCGGATTAAAAATGAAAAAATTTATATCGAAGAAGATTGGACTGAGGAAGGAATTGCTAATGAGTTGTTACGAGAAGGTGTGCCAAAGGAAGATATTGTGTTAGCGTTTCACGATCCTGAAACTCGCAAGCTGACAGAGTTTGC
>JBKHDX010000014.1:0-36934 GCA_046541115.1 Spirulinaceae cyanobacterium
CCGAATAGTCAATACACAAAACTCTCACTTGCTGATGACACCGAATTAGAATTAGCGTATCTGCATTCAGAAACTCCCCTTTTTGGGAATACTTACCGATGTCAACAGTCACCTCGCCAAATTGGGAGAGAACGTCTTGAAAGGCTTGTTCTTTCCCTTTGGGGTAAGTTCCGATACTGTTATCATCCGAAAAACAGCACTGATAATATAAAATCTCTAGACGCTTGAGACGACGTTCACTCCACCCAGTCGATTGAATATACTCACGAAAGAAGTTGAGTCCCGCTAGAAAGCTTTTTTGTAGAAAAAATAGACTCCATTTTTCAACCGTTTTTCGATGTTTCTCATTGATGACTCGTTCTTTATCTGCTAATCGGCGCAGCATTTTTGGGAAACTTAACTGCTGCAAATCCTGGCGATAAGTGTTCCCAAAGTTATGCTGAAGCTGATTTTGCTCAACGTAAGCTAACATTCCCGCATTAAAACCAACTTCAAACAAACGACCTAAATCCTGTCCTAAATTCTCCTCCATCAAATTTCCCCACTTTCAGTTTCTGGTTCTACATTTAAGGCTTTTTTTACTTCAGTCAAAAAGGCTAGGGAGTTGAAATTGACTCGACTTGTCATGTGAGGGAAAATACTTAATGCACCAACAGAGTCATCTCCAATAATATTTTGGTAAGGATCAAGTTTTAGATTAATCTTAGAAGCAGCTTCATAACGGGAAAAATGAAAGAGCGTTAGAAACTCTAAAAGCTCATTTTTTAGGGGATTATCATAAATTAGTCCAGTGCGGAGGTCTTGGTCATCTAGAATCCCCTCATAAATATTGAGTAAAGTAGCATAGGAAATAACGCCGTTGTAGTAACGGTCTTTTCCTACAGTGATTCCATTAAACAGATTAAAGAATATTACCGCTTTTTTGCTGGGATCTTCGACAAGATTAGCTAACTCTAAAGTATCTTGAATATACAGAGAACTGGCTGTAATATTTTTGAGTTTTACAGCGTAATATTTATCGTAAAAGATAGGGTAAATTTTGATATCGTCTCTTTCCCCTTTCAAAGAGCTGATTACGGCTTTAGACATAAAAAATAACTCTTCATCTTCTTCAGAGCGAGTCATATTTAAAGTATTAGAGTAAGGAGACTTGGCGATGTACAAGAAATGTTTGAAACCATTTTGATAAAGTTTGTTAACTTCATCAATCAAAACGTCTGGATGAGAGTGTATAGTTTGACTTCCATAGTTGTCACAAAAAGTCCCACTGGTGTAGAGGCGAATACTCTCGTCTTCATCACGATAAATTCCCGTCACTTCTCCCATTAAATTGGAGATTTTATAATCTCCATTTTTGGCGCGATCGCATTCTCGGCTAGACACAACGATAATGGCTAACTTGTCTAACTGGGGATTAGGAGAGGGAGGACTTAACTTGAACTTTTTAGGAAGGATTGAGTATAGAGAACTAAGGCCATTCTGTACTTTAAAATTATTAACACTTCTTACATAGAAGCCTTGAGAATTAGAGCGATGATCCTCGTTTAGTAAATGAGATATTACAGAAAATAATGAGCGGAGAAAATTTTCTTCTGGAGAAGGATTCTGCTTGTTAGATAAATGCAATCGTACAATAGGAACAAATAGCCGACTGGATAGGGAATCTAGTAAAACTTTAAGACTGATATAAGCTAATAAAGAGAAGGTAAAGCGATAAACGAAACTTTCAGGAGACTCTTCTTTCTTAAAAATACTTCCTTTAAGTCTTTTATGATTATAGGTAAATTCTATTAGGCTATTCGGGTTTGTTTGACTTGTCTGACTATTTTGATCGCTTCTACTTTTATTAAGAATATTTTGGGCAACTCTTTGACATTGGGTTTCTTGAGGAACTAAAAGGACAGGAAGTGCGCGAATCTTTCTTAAATCATATTCTAGGCTAAAACTCTGACTCTCCTCGGTAGGGAAGTACTGAATTTCACTAATTTGGATAGTCGCAGGAAGAGTACATAGAGAGGTGTTATCAGCATTTGGATCGCCAATAGAGATATACTTTAAGGCAGCCTTGGGATTTGCCTGTAAAACTGACTTGAAAAAGGTGTTGTTATTATCAATTTTTTTGTAATCTTGCTCTAGTATTCCCTGCTTAACACTGATATGACGAGGATAAGTCCGTGATTTTAAAGGATTTCTACGCGCGATAAAGTTGGTCAGTAATCTTTTTAATTTTTCTATTTTATTATCAATCTCGTATTTTTCTAAGCCTCTTTTGATTCCTCGTAAAACTTTCTCTTTCTGACTCTCATCCGAACCTTGAAGGACAGGAAGAACCTTTTCATTGAAAACAGAAATGGGATCATATTCTAAATCTGACTCTGGTTTGTAATTTTCTGTTTTTGGATCGTTCCCAGCAAATGCAAAGAAATATAAGAATGCTATTTTTAAAACCTTCTCTACAAAATACCTCTTTTTGAAAGTATCTTTAAGTCCTTCTTGATGAATTTTACTATTTGAGTCAAGAAAGCTAAGGTTGTAGTCAAAAACTGTTTCTCCTTCGTGGGACTGTACCTTACCCCCTAACTTAAGCTTGAGTCCAAAAATAAACTGTTGCTTGCTTTTATCTTCATCTTTCACTTCTCCTAAATACCCTTCAATCAGCGAGATAATAGGCAACCGATCGAAAGCCTCAGCACGAGAAAATAGCTCTCGATAATTTACTGATACGCCTGCATAGTTCACTTGGTAATGACCATCATCTTTTTCTGGATCGTTAATATAATCTTCTATTAACCGCAATCGTCGGATGAGGTCTTCTAAATAAATGATATCTGGATGTTGACCAATATGTTCTTTAAGAAACTCTAAATAAATTACTCTAACTTCTCTTTGCAGTTTCCCAAGAGCTTCGGTATCCATGAGTCGCTCTAAGTTATAGAAATCTGACTTTGGATTATCAACTAAGTCTTCCAGAATCTCCTGAATGTATTGACGTTGGTCTTGAGAAAACTGAATGTTGATATAGTTTTCCAGACTATCTTTTAGTTGTTTGCGGAATTCATGGGTGTTTTCTACGGTGACAGTTACTTTATGAAACTTCAATAGGGGGTTAGAAGATTTCGACTGCAAACTTAGTCGTTGCTTTTGCAATCCTGAATACTTCTGAGCAAAGGGATAGATTAAACTGATATTGTTACTGACATTACCTTGAAAGTTCTCTAAGTCTGTCGCTAAGGATTCTACATATTGCTCAATCGAGCTACTTTTCCTATTTTCCGACAGTCTAGATTCTAAGTGCTGTTTCAAACAGTCTCTGATTTCTTGAACCTGATTAATGAAGTTAAACTTTGATCCTTTACTCCAATTAACTGTCGCTGACTTAGCACTACTGGCAGCATTTCCCAAAGGATTCTCAATCTGTGAAGAAGCGACTTGAAAAGCTATTTCATCAAGATCAATCAATAATCGGTTGCCATCAGGGGAAAGATTAAATGGGTTTTTAGCCTGTTGGTCTTGTAAAACGGCTAAGATTTTATTGAGTAAGTTGCTGTAGTTGACCCTAACTAACCCGTCATCGCCTTCTGCTAAAGTATTGACCACGTTAACTCCTTACTTTTGGGTATTTTTATATTTTATAATACAAAAGTTCCATAGATGGGTAGTAGTCAAAGCCCTGCTTTCAAACACCGTCAATGTACAGTTCCCAATCAATTAGGTCGTCCTACAGACCGCACAACATTGCGTTAGTTTTTTAATGTTGTCAGTCAATCGCGATCGCCTTTCTCAGTAAATCAAAACTAATGCTCTAGAACCCCGGTTTCTAGGGGCAAATTCCAACTTTAGTGAGTCAGCCCATAAGAAACCGGGGTTCTTAAGAATTTACGCCACTTGCGGCCCCAATAAAGACTCTAACTGATTCATGCCTTTATTGAGATGACGAGTAACCGTCATAGGGCTAATACCGATGGATTTGGCGGCTTCCTTGCGGGAATATTCTCGTAGATACACCAAATCGACGGCAGTTTGGGTTCTTTCTTCGAGTTGGCTTAATGCCCCGTGGATTTGCAAGCGATGTTCTTGTAAGGATTGACGGTCTTGTTCTTTGGTGTCTGTAATGGTTTCAGCGAGGGTGAGAGCGTCTTCTTTGTAGGAGTTGACTTTGGCATCTAAACTGAGGAGACGGCGGTTTTCGGTGGCTAGTAGGCAATCGCGCCATTCTTGCCAGGAAACATTGAGGGCTTCTGCCACTTCGGTTTCCCGCGCGGGTCTGCCGAGTTCATAACTGAGGGTTTTACGGACTTTGCGACCTTTGGAATAGAGTTCTTGCCAACGGCGGGGGATTCTGAGTACACTGCTTTTATCCCGGAGGTAGTGGAGCATTTCGCCGCGAATGTAGGGTAGGGCAAAGGAACTAAAAGCTGTGCCTTGGTGGGGGTCGAAGCGTTCGATGGCGCGAATTAAACCGAGGTAGCCGGTTTGTTCTAGATCGTCGTAGGGTTCAGCACATTGCTGGCTAACCTGATGGGCTACTTTTCGCACTAAACCCAAGTTGAGTTTGACAATTTTGTTGCGTAATTCTAGGGTTGGGGTGCGATTATAAGCAACGAGGAGTTCAATTCCTTTGGCTCGTAGCGATTGAGTAACCATAATTTTAACGTCGTAGAAACTGGCAAGGGTTCAAAGTCAACACAGAGCATCCTGAGTACTTTCATTGTCTTGGGGAAATCTCTCCCTCGCCATCGTTATTCCACGGAAATCTGGACACCCCCTTGATGGACTGTGCGTGGATATACGCAGTTGGGAGGGGGCGATCGCGCCTTGTGAGGATAAAGGTTAAAACTTTAGCGGGTTTTCGGGAATTTGCAGGATTTTTCCTTTAAACCTAAAACTGGAAAACACTCAAGCGAAAAAAAGCGATGACGAAGAAACGAATTTTGATCGTCGGTGGTGTTGCGGGGGGCGCATCTTGTGCAGCGCGATCGCGTCGTTTATCTGAAGATGCTGAAATTATTATTTTCGATCGCGGGCCGTTTGTTTCTTTTGCCAACTGCGGCTTACCCTACTATGTGGGGGATGTGATTACGGACGAGAAAAAACTCCTCGTTGCCAATACGGACTTATTTAAACAACGCTTCAATATCGAAGTCCGACTGAATAACGAAGTGTTGAGTATTGACCGGGAAAATCGCCAAATTACGGTAAAAGATTTAGAAAACGACAAGGTATATACCGAAAGCTACGACGCGCTCGTATTATCGCCGGGGGCTTCCCCGATTCGCCCGCCGTTACCGGGGATCGATTTACCGGGGATTTTTGCCTTACGCACGATCCCCGATAGTCGCCGCATTCGGGATTGGATCCAAGAACATCAAGTCAAAGAAGCAGTGATTGTGGGAGGTGGCTTTATTGGCTTGGAAATGACGGAAAACCTGGTGCGTCGGGGCATTTCCGTGACCCTGCTGGAACGTTTACCCCAAGTGATGCCCCCCCTTGACCCGGAAATGGTGGTTCCCATTTACGATCGCCTCAAAAGTCACGGCGTACAGGTGAATTTGGGGGATGGGGTAACTCGGTTTGAGGCTGAGGGCGATCGCCTCCAAATTTCCACGGAATCCGGGCAGCAATATACAGCAGATTTGGTTATTTTAGCGATTGGGGTGCGACCGGAAACGAAATTGGCCCGAGATGCTGGCTTAGACTTGGGCGATCGCGGCGGTTTCCGGGTTAACGAACAAATGCAAACCAACGATCCCCATATTTGGGCGGTGGGGGATGCGGTGGAAGTGCAAGATTATGTGACCGGAGAATGGACGCTGATCCCCCTTGCGGGGCCAGCTAATCGTCAAGGTAGAATTGCCGCAGACGCGATCGCGGGTCGAGATATGAAGTTTCGCGGCGTACAGGGGACTTCGGTTTGCGGACTGTTCGATTTAGTGGTTGCGAGTACCGGGGCCAGCGAAAAGACTTTAAAACGGCTAAATATGCCTTACGAGAAGATATATCTGCATCCAGGGCATCATGTGGGCTATTTTCCCGGCGCAAAACCCATTGACATGAAGTTACTCTTTTCCCCGGAGGATGGGCGCATCCTCGGCGCACAAGCGGCGGGATCGGAAGGGGTCGAAAAGCGCATAGATGTTATCGCTATGGCACTTCAGCGCCATGCCACGGTGTTCGATCTCGAAGAAGCAGAGTTATGTTATGCGCCGCAGTTTGGGGCGGCCAAAGACCCGGTAAACTTCGCAGGGGCGATCGCGGCCAACCATCTACGGGGTGATGCGCCGGTGGTACAGTGGGATGAGGCAGATTGGGATCGCGGCTTGTTACTCGATGTGCGGGAAAAAGGCGAGTTTGAAGCGGGTCATGTTTCCGGGGCGATCAATATTCCTCTGGGACAGTTGCGATCGCGCCTGGATGAGTTACCCCAAGACCGAGATATTTACGTTTATTGCCAAGTGGGGCAACGGGCGTATTATGGGACGCGGGCGTTACGCTTAAATAACTATCGGGCGTTTAACTTAACAGGCGGGTTTAAAACTCACAATTCGGTCAAAAATGCCGAAAATACAGTTTAAAACCCGCTTGTTGGTGAATTATTGCCGATCGCCTGATTTAGGTCGCTCAGACAGCAGTTGTTGAGCGCGCCACCGCAGCGATCGCCCTCCTTGGCGCAATTCCTGAGTCGAATCAGCCATGACCCAGTTGAGGCGATCGCTGAAACTGACAGTCGGGGCATTATTGCTGTAGCTGGCGATCGCGATTAAGGCAATGGTAAGGGCGATCGCGTGGAACAAAGAAGACTGTTTTGAGATATTAGACATGAAATAAAACTCCTCACACTAGACACACCAACAGTTTGGGTTCACTTAATTCCTGATTGTTAGTTTGTCGATTTATTCCACTTAACCCCAGATTAGACATTCAATCGGTAAAATAAGTTTCGCTTCCTCAAAAAAGTTTTAGGAGATGGCGTATGCCACAAGCTGTTGCTGTTATTGAAACGTTAGGTTTTCCTGCTATTCTCGCTGCGGCGGATGCTATGGTGAAAGCGGGTCGAGTTACCCTGGTTTGGTTTGACAAAGCCGAGAGTGGCCGCTTTGTGGTGGCGATTCGCGGTTATGTGGGTGAAGTCAAACGCGCTCACGCAGCAGGCATTGAGGCAGGAGAAAAGACCTATGGGGGTCAAGTTATCACCCACTATATCGTTCCCAATCCGCCAGAGAATGTGATCTCGGTCTTACCCCTCGATTACACCGAAGCAGTCGAACCTTGGCGATACTAGGAATCAAGGGTGCGATCGCATTTTGACCGCAAAGTTATCTTTCTTTACATTCTTCCCCCTACCCCGGCCAAAGAATAAGTAAGAAATTGCCACAAAGACTCGTACAATAAGTTGTGAATTACGTTGATTGTGAATTTTAGTCGGCTTAACCCCTGCATCCTGTAGGCAGCTTGGCAACGGATAAAGGGGAGATTAAAGAAACTTGCCTTAGTCTCTCTTAAGCTCGCTTTTATTCACGATTCGGCGTGAAATCAACCTATATGATTAACTAAATCAACTCGAAACTCAGGAGAAATTATTATGCCCGCAGCAGTTGGAGCCCTTGAAACCAAAGGATTTCCCGGTGTCTTAGCCGCCGCCGATGCCATGGTCAAAGCTGGCCGCGTCACCCTCGTTGGCTACATTCGCGTCGGTAGCGCCCGCTTTACCGTCAATATTCGCGGTGATGTCTCTGAAGTCAAAGCTGCAATGGATGCTGGAATCGCGGCGGTTGAAAACGCTTATGGTGGTGTTTTAGAATCTTGGGTAATTATTCCCCGTCCCCACGAAAATGTCGTGGCGGTTTTACCCATCGATTACAACGATGATGTCCAAATCTTCCGCGATTCCGTCGAACAACCGCGACTGATTGGAGGGAATGGTTCAACTCGTTAATGCCCTTATTGTCTAGTTTCTAGGACTTTTCCCCATTCAGGTTTTAACCCCAAGCTGTAAGGAGTTGGGGCGATTTTGTGATGTTGGGGGGTATAGCTGCAAAGTTGATAATGCTGTGTAGCTGTGTAGGGTGGGCAATGCCCACCACCCCTTGCTTTGAGCTTTGAAAATCAGCCTCAAAACTACAATTGTAAAACTACACAGGCAATAGCGTGATGGACGCTAACTTCTCTATCCCAAAGTCGCAAAATTAAGCTCAAAAAGCATCCCCCCAATGAGAGATATTTGGCACAATGAGTTTAATAAATCTCGGATAGATACAAAACGGGCATGATTGCTTCAGCTTCTTTTACCAGCAAAAATAGTGCAGTTTTATATGATTCTCAACATCAAACTTGGCTGGGTTTTAGTCAACCTATTGCTGTTCTGACAGCTTATCATTACTCAGAAATTCCAGCTATTTTAGACGCAGTACAACAAGCGATTGAGGATTATTCTTATTATGGAGTTGGATTTCTAAGTTATGAAGCAGCCCCGGCATTCGATCGCAGTTTTCAGGTTCAAACCGAATCGAACTTTCCTTTAATTTGGTTTGCATTGTACGAACAAGCTCATGTTATTTCACCGCCAGATTTACGCGATCGCGTCCCGGTTTCTCTGCCTTGGCAACCGTCTATTTCTCAGAAAAAATATCAAGATTGTTTGGCACAAATTAAAAATTATATTGCTCAAGGTATAACTTATCAAGTAAATTATTCTTTTCGCTTACGCACTGAATTCAATCTCGATCCTTGGCTGTATTTCTGGCAACTTAATCAAGCACAAGATGGGTTATATAGTGCCTATCTTAATATTGAGAATTGGGCGATTTGTAGCGCTTCACCAGAGTTGTTTTTTCAAAAGCGCGATCGCGAGATTATTTGCCGTCCTATGAAAGGTACAGCCCCACGGGGACTGACTTACAAGCGCGATCGCGAACTCGCCCAAACCCTCAAAACTTCCCCTAAAGAGCAAGCCGAAAACCTGATGATTGCCGATATGATTCGTAACGATCTCGGCAAAATCGCAGACACCGGCAGCGTTAAAGTTCAGCAATTATTTAATATTGAAAAATATCCCACCCTTTGGCAAATGACATCCCCCATTGAATGTCAAACAGATGCCAATATCAAAGATATTTTTAAAGCCCTATTTCCTTGCGCTTCCATTGTCGGCGCACCCAAAACCAGCACCTTAAAAATCATAGCCGAACTCGAAGACTCACCCCGTCGTATTTATACCGGAACCATTGGCTTTATTACTCCTCATAATCGCGCACAATTTAATGTTGCCATTCGTACCGTTTTAATCGATAAACAGAAACAACAAGCCGAATATGGCGTTGGGGGCGGTATTGTTTGGGATTCCACCGAAACTAACGAATACGAAGAATGTTGTACCAAAGCCCAAATTCTCACCCGACAACAACCCAGTTTTGCCTTACTTGAAACGATTCTCTGGACTCCCGAAAAAAGCTACTTCTTGCTCGATCTACATTTTGCTCGCTTGCAAGAATCTGCCGCCTATTTTAACTTTAGTTTGAATCTGGAAAAAGTGCGCGATCGCCTCAATCATATCGCTCAAATTCTTTCCCCTAAACCCCACAAAATTCGCCTCCAATATTATAAAAACGGCACAATTGAAATTAACAGCGAAATCTTAAAAACTCAACCACAGCATCAACTTCTAAAAGTCGGTATCGCCCAATCCCCCATCAATACAAACAACCCCTTTCTTTATCACAAAACCACTCATCGCCGCCATTACGAATCCTTCCAAAAACAATATCCCCAATACGACGACGTACTGTTATGGAACGAAAACCAAGAGTTAACTGAATCCTGTATTGCCAACATTATCGTCGAAACCCAAGACGGAAAATGGTATACTCCTCCCGTACAAAGCGGGCTACTTCCCGGTACTTATCGGGCTTGGTTACTGCAACAAAATCGCGTCCAAGAAAAAGTAATTCCCTTAGCAGAATTATCTTTATATTCTCGCATTTTCCTCGTCAATTCCGTCCGCCAAATGCAAGAGGTTTATTGTGTGAATTTGCCCTCTTAACCTCGTTATAGTAGAACCCCGGTTTCTTATTTGCTAAAACAATTAAGTCAGAATTTTACCCCAGAAACCGGGGTTCTAAATATTCCTCGTTCCTGGATTTTACCAAGGAATGAAATAAAGAGACTCTGCCTCGATTAGACAATCCAATATTATGTTTGAAAAATCCAGGTGTGGGTTTATCTTTGCAATAAAAATACTCTATCGCCCTAAAACTGTAGCCAATCCGCAATATTTTCTATAAAATAGCAGTATTGCGATAAACTTTAAGGAAAAAAGATGAGCCTATTTAACACAATTTTAGGTGCAATTGATAATCCCGAACGCCAAGCTAACAGCAATCAGCTTGGCAACATTATCAACACCATTCAATCCCTGAGTCAAAATACAGGGGCAAACCAAGACTCTCTCCAAACTGCTGTTTCTGTTGTCGGGAAATATGCCCGTTCTAGCTTACAACAAAAGCGCCAACAAGGTGGGGAAGAAGAAGTTAATAATTTAGTCAATCAATACGGTGGTACGCAAGCGAATAGCCAGATTGTCAACGTACTATTTAGTACGCCGCAAATCCAACAAATGGTGAGCGAAATCGAAAGTCGAACGGGTTTATCTGCCGGAACAGTTCAATCTATGTTACCGGTTTTAGTGCCTTTGGTTCTTAATTTTTTACAAACCGGAAAAAATACCCAAAATCCTTTATCTTCTAATCCCGTATTGAGTAGTTTTCTTGATGCAGATGGAGATGGGGATGTGGATTTAGCTGATGCTATGCAAATGGCTTCTAAATATTTGAAATAAGTTTGAGTCGTTGGTTATTTGTTGTTGGTTGTTTGTATCGTTCCTCTCCAGTTTCAAAGTTAGTCATTTGTTGTTAGTGAAAGCTATGTATCTCGATCGGTTTAAATCTAGATTTGAAGAACTTAGAAAAGTTTTTCAAGGAAAAAGAAAAACTTTTCAAGGGAAAATAATTTCTTGCGAGGAATCTCAAATCTATTCTCTAGAACAACGATGTAATATATCTTTGCCTAAAGCTTACAAGGAATTTTTACTGTGGGGAGGTTTATCAGCCGGAGGTTTTCTTAGAGATTCAAATTTCCTCTATGACAGTTTCTCTCAATTTCTTGAAATGCGAGAAATCGCTGAAGAACTTTTGATAGAAGATGATTTTATCGATTTACTTCCAGAAGATGCTTTTGTTTTTGATATGCACCAAGGATATATATTTTTGTTTTTCAGGACAGTTGATGGAGACGATCCTCCTGTATACGGTTATAAACAAGGTGACTCACCCGTTCTTCATACACCTACTCCCTTCAAAAAACTGTCTTCTAGCTTCAGTGAATTTTTACTCAACGCCCTAGAAGAAGAAGCGCGATCGCGCAGCACAATCTAAGAGAAAGTCTCAGGATCGATTCCCAGTTCGCGCAGACGTTCTTTCATTTTTTGTAACTCCGATTCAGCGCGATTCGCTCTTTGACGTTCGCGATCGCGTTCTTCAAAAACCTCCACATAATCAGCAAAACGCTCTCCACTCGGATAAAATAAAGCTAAATCTCCTTCAGATGTACTGAAAGTTATCCCCAAACGTGGACTTTCCCAGCCTTCCATTGAAGCGATTTCTGTTAATTCATCCTCCCTTTTCAACCACCCTTGTAGTTGATTCTTTTGCGGATTATAAAGGTAATATTCCGCCACGCCATACTTTTGATAAAATGCGAACTTATTGTCCATTTCCCTTTTGCGATTTCCCGGAGATAGAATCTCAAACACCACTTGGGGCGCAATATTTTCCTCTCTCCATTGCATATACGAACCGCGATCGCCTTTCGGTCTACCAAAGATTACCATGACATCGGGGGCTTGCCGTAAGGGTTGTTTTTGGGTGCGAATTTCCTCTGGAGTCAAGGGGACGGGATACCACAACAAATCGGCAGCAATAAACACATCATTTCGGTCTTTAAACAGCGCATCTAGACCGCCTTTAATCGTGAAAATTAAGCGTAATTGAATGGTATTATCAGCCAAGGGTTTACCGTCGCTGTCGGGATAAAGAAGTTGCTCTTGGAGAGATGGAGGATTGAGTTGCTGAACCATTATTTCACCATATTTGACTTGATTATGTCCATAAAAAAGAAGGCAATTCAGGAGAAAGTATCAGGATCGATACCCAGTTCGCGCAGACGTTCTCTCATTGCTTGTAACTCGGATTCAGCGCGATTTGCTCTTTCGCGTTCTTGCTCTGCTCTTTGCTGTTGGAGATTCGCTCTTTGACGTTCGCGATCGCGTTCTTCAAAAACCTCAACATAATCTACAAACCGCTCTCCATTGGGATAAAATAACCCTAAATCCCCTTCTGTCGTACTAAAACTTATCCCCAAACGCGGACTATTCCAGCCTTCCATTTGAGAGATTTCTGTTAAATTATTTCCCCTTCTCAACCATCCTTGTAATTGATTCTTCTGGGGATTATAAAGGTAATATTCCTCTACACCGTACTGTTGATAAAACGCGAACTTATTGTCCATTTCCTTCTTACGATTCCCTGGAGATAGAATCTCAAACACCACTTGGGGAGCAATATTTTCCTCTCTCCATTGCATATACGAACCGCGATCGCCTTTCGGTCTACCAAAGATTACCATGACATCCGGGGCTTGTCTTTGGGGTTGTTTTTGAGTGCGGATTTCCTCTGGAGTTAGGGGGATGGGATACCACAACAAATCGGCAGCAATAAACACATCATCTCGGTCTTTAAATAGAGCATCTAAACCGCCTTTAATCGTGAAAATCAAGCGTAATTGAACAGTATTATCGGCCAAGGGTTTACCGTCGCTGTCGGGATAGAGAAGTTGCTCTTGGAGAGATGGAGGATTGAGTTGCTGAACCATAGCAGGAAGTCAATACATTTGACCTCATTATATGTAATAAAATTTTCGCAACTGAGCAAACTCAAATTGATTTAAAACCCCAAATCCGCTTTAGCCGAATCAGCCGCAGCAAACACCGCCGCGTCGCTCATTTCTTGCCAATCAGGATCGCCAATTTCTTCATAAAATGTTGTATCGTAGGGGCGAGTGCGAATCACCACAGGCATCGGGACGGCGTGACCTAAAAGCAGGGCTTGTTGTTTGGAGTCCAGTTTAGCCAAAACCGATCGCAATCCTTGACCCCCAGAAACTCCAGTAAAAATTGCGTCAATGTCTTTCTCATCGTTGAGCAAACAGGTGATGCGAGTTCCCACTTGGGACATGACTTCGTTATCAATACCCGAAGGACGCTGATCGACAATCAGCAGGGTTACAAAATATTTTCGCATTTCCCTGGCAATCGTCCCGAAAATGGTTTGATGGACGATGCTCGAATCAAGGAAACGGTGGGCTTCTTCGATGGTGATAACGAGGGGTTGGGGACGGTCTTGGGGGTTTTTAGTGCGGAGAAATTTGTCGGCTTTTTTGACGTAACTTTTATGGATGCGGCGCGAAATCATATTCGTTGCCAACATATAAGACAGCATATTGGCTTGGGAACCAAACTCGACGACAACGTGCTTCCCTGCATCGAGGGATTGCAATATTTTTTCGATGTAGTTGTGAGGACAAGCCGAACGAATGTATTTTAAGTCCTCTAGGCGCTTGAGCTTGCGCTGTAACGCCATGATCGAGCCTTTATGACCCTGTTTCATCTCGCACAGTTCGGTGATGTCTTCATTGGTCATATTGAGCAACTGCACGATCCAGGATTTGCCAAATTCCCCGGCTAGGATGTTGGCGTTGTCGATGCTGGCTTCGGATAAGTTTAATTCGGAACCAATGAGGCGCAAGTCTTCGATTTCGATTTGATCGAAGCTCAAATATAGCTCCTGGGCGTGGTTTACGCCCCGTCTACGGGTTGCTTCTGGGTCTAGGGTATAAATCTCTACCTGACCGGGAAAAAGCTGGCACAAGCCCTTTACAGTGCTGACTTCTTTGCCTTCGCGCATGGCTTCCCAACCATATTCCGAGTGCATATCAAACATGAGATTAACGGCGGCTTGTTTGCGGATAATCCCAGAAATGAGTAAGCGGGTGAGAAAGGATTTCCCGGTTCCCGATTTGCCGAAAATGCCGTTGCTGCGTTCGACAATGCGATCGAGGTTGATACACACGGGAACGTCCATATCCAGAGGCTTTCCGATGGCAAAGTTGCGTCGGGTGGGGTCATCTTCCCAACCAAAGACCATGCGAAAATCCCCTTCGTTGGCTTCGTAAACTTGGCTGAAGTGACTGGGGATGGTTTTGACGGGGAGGAGTTCGATATCGGCGCTGGTTTGGGCTGCAAATGACCCTAGAGAGGTATTACCGTTACCGTTACCATTGCCATTACTGCTGCTGGTTTCTCCTGGGGTGAGCATCAGCATGGGGGAGATGTTCACGGTTCCGAATGTGCCATTTCCGGCTAAAACTTGCCGTAAAAAGTCGTCGTTGGGGTCGGGGGGATTGACGATAATGCGCTGACTGGATGTACCGAGGGTAACATCGGTGAGGAGACAGAAAAAGCGCGATCGCATCCCTTGGACGACTAAAAACTTACCGACGCGCATATCTTCTACGGACACATCGGCGTGAAGACGCACTTCTAAGCCTTGGGATAACGAACCTTGAATAACCGAACCGAGGGGAATATCTAGATGGGTCATTTTCAGTTATCAGTCATCAGTTATCAGTTATCAGTTTCGCAAAAAAAAGGTTGTTGCCCTAAACAAATGTACTGTTTGCAGCAACAACCTACAATTTACAACGGTTTTGCAAAAAAGCAAGTCTCGCGGTGAAACTTCAATTCACTTGTTCGGGCTGAAAGGCTCTCTAGCTCTAGCATCCAAGCCTGCGAATTGACGATCCCGCCCTAAATTAAAGAACAAACAACAAACAACAAACAACAAACAACAAAAAACCAGTGAATTATCGGAAAAACGCGACTCTTAGTGCTGATTAATCAATTTGAATGGTAGTAGGGGCTTGTCCCGTCGCACTCGGAGAAGCGAGTAAGGGTTTGCGGAAATCGGTGTAGATGCGATCGCGCCATTCAAAAAAGCGATCGTAAGCCATATTATCCGCCAAACCGGGAATCCCTTTACCTTTCAAAGAATCAGGCAGATCGATATAATTCCCTTCAGGAAACTTAAGAATCATACTCAAGCCCGCCACCGTTAAATCGGCGAGGGTGGGATAATCCGCTACCAGGTAGGGGCGATCGGTTAACATCAAACTCAAGGCTTCTAAGTCCTGTTTCAGTCCACTCATGGCACTTTTAACCGCATCACCCCCAAAACCGACACCCGACCCTAAAATATCGAGTAAATCTCCCGGAATGGCACCCACGACTGAGCGAAAGAAATCTGGCGCATCATTGGGTAATAAAGCAGTCCGAAAGTTTTGATTGCGGTTTAAGGCTCCAATCAGGGCTTTGCGGCCTTTGGTTCCGATGGACTCATCAGCCCATTCTTCAATCAGAAGGCATAATCCCCGTTCTTTGGGGTCTACGGGCAAAATCGGCTTTTCAGGATAGGTTTTTTCAAGATAAAGAGCGATTTCGGTAGAATCAGCAATTACGGTATCGCCGTCTTTGAGTACCGGGACTTGACGCTGACCCGACATTTGCAACAGTTCGATTTGCCCGACCCCTGGCGTGACTTCGACTTTGCGATACTCCAAGCCTTTGTAATCTAAAATGAGTCTAACTTTTTCGGAATACTGGGATAACTCGAATTGATGTAGCTCTAGCATGAACTTTCTTTGCTCAACACCACAATCTTAGAGGAATTATGAATTATGAGTGATGAATTATGAATGGTTGTTGGTTATTGGTTATTGGTTGTTGGTTGTTGGTTGTTGGTTATTATCTCCCCACTCCCCCCACTGCCCACTGCCCACTGCCCACTGCCTCAAAAACTGATGACTGATGACTGATGACTGATAACTGAAATACTAGACTTGCCGAAAATCGATCATCGTCTGACGATACACATCCGGTAAGCCCACATCAAAACAGCGACCTTTGACCAAATAGCCCATCATGCCTTCGGTTTTGCGGACTTGTTCGAGACAGGAAGTGAGTTGAAATTCGCTGTCTTCGCGCTGATTTTGGCTGATATTGGCATCTAGGTAGTCAAAAATGGCAGGGGTCAGGACATACAAGCCAAAAACTGACAAAAATTCGTTGTTACCCATCCCTCGCACCCGGAGATGCTGTTGGGCATATTCAATGGTGGGTTTTTCGTAAATTTCGGTGATGGCCAACACGGCATCCATGGCTTGCCACTGACCCATAATGCAGCCGTAGTGTTGGATTTCATGGGAAAGGGAGACGCGCATCCCAATAGTACTGATGCCGATGTGTTGATAAACCGAGAGCAGTTGGCTGACGCAGTTTTTCTCGATAAAGGAAGTGTAGATATGGTCGCCGAGGAGGAGTAAAAAGGGTTCGCGATCGACCCAATCTTTGGCACAATAAACGGCGTAGCCTAAACCTTCAGCCCTGTCTTGAGTAATCAAGGTAATTTTTTGCCCAATTTCGAGAATATAGCGATTATATTCTTGGTGTTGGGGTTTGAGTTTGGCATCGAGTTCGGGATAGGGGGGCTTATGAAAAAAGTCTTCAAATAAGGGGCGATCGCTTTCTTGAACGATAATCCCGATTTCTTCAATACCTGCCGAGATGGCTTCTTCGACAATTTCTAAAATAACGGGTTTGGCTCTGCCTTGACGGTCAACAATGGGAAAAAACTCTTTTTTAATGGCTTTTGTGGCCGGAAACATCCGCGTACCAAATCCTGCCGCCGGGATGACGGCTTTACGGACAGGCATTAGGGGTTGATTTTCGCTCATAGAATACTAACTCGATCGCATCAGAACCAAATGACAATAATCCTACATTGTTTTCCGTGTCATCTGGAGGAGATCGCGATGAAATAACTCATCAGGAATTATGGCAATTATAGCGATTGTGGCTTACTCTGGTTATTCGTCATTGGTCATTGGTCATTGAGGGATTCTGGCAACAACCCATAACCAAGGGCAAAGGACTAATAAAAAAGGGTACAACCTAGAGGTCATACCCTTGACTGAAAAAGAAAATTTGACGTTAACTGGCCAAGATGTATTCGCGGACTTTGGCCCGAGATTTTTTCAGTTGTTTGAGAGCTTGCTGTTCGAGTTGACGCACTCGCTCGCGGCTCAGGTTCAGTTGTTTACCCACTTTGGCCAGGGACAATTCTTTGCCGTCTTCGAGGCCAAAACGCAAAGACAAGACGTTGCGTTGTTGGGGGGTGAGTTCGGCTAAGAGATTGTGTAAGTCTTGACGCATGGACTCCTGGGTGATGTAATCATCGGGGGAGGAGTCTTCGTCTTCGAGCAGTTCGGAAAGTTCGGTGTCTTGGTTATCTCCAACGCGCACATCGAGGGAAATGGGTTGACGCGCCATGCTGAGATATTCCCGAATTTGCTTCGGTTCTAACTCTAAGGCTTCGGCAATTTCACTCGGAGTGGCACTGCGGCCGAGTTGTTGCGAGAGTTCTCGTTGAACTTTCTTAATTTTATTCAGTTTTTCGGTGATGTGAATCGGTAAGCGAATCGTGCGGGCTTGTTGGGCGATCGCGCGGGTGATTGCTTGACGAATCCACCAATACGCATAAGTGGAGAATTTATACCCTTTGGTGGGGTCAAATTTCTCAACGCCTCGCTCTAATCCTAAGCTTCCTTCTTGGATCAGATCGAGAAACTCCATGTTGCGTTTTTGATATTTCTTGGCGATCGCGACGACTAAACGCAGGTTCGCTTCGATCATCTTCTGCTTGGCGCGATCGCCTTGACGAATGATGTCTTTTAGCTCGGTGGGGCTAATTTGCAAGTGAGTCGCCCACTCTTCCCAAGTCGGTTCTCGTTTGAGTTCTTTTTGCAGTTTTTCTTGTTCTTGCCGCAGGGACATCATTTTCTGTACCTGCTTTCCGTAAATGATTTCTTGCTCATGGGTGAGCAAGGGAACACGACCAATCTCATGCAGATAGGTTCTCACCATGTCTGCGGAAATCGGCGCTTTGTTGTTGTTTTTTTCGATGTTGGCAGTGGGCATAGTACAGTTAATGACTCCTTACATTAGCAACAAAATGCTGTCGCTGAGGTCGTCTGTTTTCGCCTAGGTCATTCATTGCTGCGTCTTAATTTCGTTCAGGATAAGCGAGATGGCTAATCGAGTGCATCCAGCTAAAGAAGGAAACGCCTATGACACCCAAAGGCGAGATCGCACTGCTGCTAAAACAAACTCATAACGACTTCATGTTACTACTATTGTATTATAGATTTAGACGAGCGTAAAGGGAAAAAAGTTCAAAGGGCGCGATCGCGCTTCTAACTTATTTTCCCTTGATATCGATCCCCATCAGGGCAACTAACCTATCTCAACAGACCTTATTACTATCATTCTGACCGAGAAATTATAAATTGCTAGTTGCCCCTAGATGCGGATTGCCGTACCGATTTAGGGGTATAATTATAGGTTTCCCATTTTAAGCGCGATTTCGATCTTAGTCGCTGAAATTCAGATGACCGCGAAATCCAGTAATGATGCGACTGCCATCTTTAAGGATGTGAATTTCCATTTGGTCGCTGGCCCAGGTGAGGCGATCGGCTAAAGCGGGGTTGAAAATGTGAACTCTTTGGTTGCGCGAAGAAACCAGGGAATTGGGGTCATTAATGGCTTGAGATTCCGTGTAGGGGCCGTCGATAAGGAGATCGAGTTGGTTGAGTAAGGCTTGAGCGTGAGGGGGTGCTGTGGGTTGTTTGAGTTCTTCGAGGGTGTAGCCGCTAAAAGACATCACATTGAGGCCAGAAGCCTTGACTTTTTGGGCGAGTTGTGATAAGGCGAGGGCTTGCCAGAAAGGTTCGCCACCGGAAAAAGTCACGCCGGTATTATTGGGATTAGCCAGAATGCGCTCGGCCAGTTCATCGATGGTAATGAGTTGATTGGGTTCAAACGACCAAGAAGATGGGTTAAAACAGCCCGGACATTCTCGCAAACAACCTTGTACCCAAACCACCGCTCGACAACCGGGGCCGTTGACTTCAGATTCGTCTACATAACCCATGATATTGAGATAACCTGGCTTAGTGGCGATCGCGGCGTTGGGAGAGGGGGTAGTGGCTTTACTCATCGTTGATTTTGACATCACTTATATTCATGATTTTGACGGGTTTTGTGCGATTGTGTTCAACTCCTGGGCGCGATCGCGTCATCATCGCTGCAAAACTGAGATATAGTCAGGGTTTGACCATGATAAAATTTTATGAATCTGAAGATTCGATCGGGTCAAATTGCCGAGGAATTTGTTTGACCAAAATGTAAAGCAACAGCAAAACCCCAAACGCGATCGCCCAGGCTGCGAAAAACTGGGGTTGCAGTAAATCCGCGATCGCCCGTTGTAATACAATTCCCGGTTGTGCGACAAAATCCCAACTATTCAAACGCTCAAAACGCCCCCAATAAATCCCAATCGCCGTTAAAGCGTGTAACATCAACTCCACCCCCTTGCGCCATTTTCCCCAGCCGCAGCGCTGTAAATAATCCTCGACATACAGTAGCGAGAGAGCATAAGCCCCAAAACCCAAACTGATAAATAGGGCATATTGCGGCACAATAAGTCCGCCAAAAATCCACAGAGAATAATGTTGTTGCAGCACTTCTCTCGCGTGAATGCTGTCGGTGAGGACATAAGGTGCATTGGGCAGAAAAGCGATAAACAGGGCAACTCCTAACCACCAAAGGAGCGATCGCGATTTTTCCGACCGAAACAGCCACAACGCCAAAACAAGGGGAATAATCGCTAAAAAGAGGTTCCAGGCCATAAAACGAAAGCTGTAGTGAACCGCAAGCCACCCTTGAGCGAGTATATCCATCTTGTTGCCATTTCCTCAAAAAAAACCCCATCTAGGGAGCTAGATGGGATAACTATGCCATGCTTTGACACTCTCCTGCCTGAAAGACAGGGGATTCTTGGTTCTGCGAGTCCACTTGATTTAGACTCCTAGAGCGTTTTCTAAACCCCAGGTGGTTCTCTCCCCAAGCGTTACTTTCGGGATGCCCTCCCGTAGTTGGACGAATCCAAACTGTGTTTGAAGTATCGTATCGTAGCTCCAAATAATGAATCGTCTAGCCCCTCCAAGATTTTACCGATTTGTCGGGAACTAGCACAAGGCGGATTTAAGCTTTGTTTTGACGACGACGCAAACCCGCGAAGCCTGCACCAGCAAAACCCAAGAGTGCTAAGGTCGCGGTCGGTTCGGGAACGTCTGCGGGGTTTTGGGTGGTTACGCCTTTGAAGACGAAAATCGCATCGTTGAAGTCGCGGTCAGAACCCCAGTTCGCGTAAGGATTAGCCTCAGGTGAACCATCACCCAAAATGTCTTCAAAAAAGACACCGACCCAGTTATCAACGCCGTCGAAATATTCGTAAGCAACAGCGTGCATTAAACCGTCTGGGTTTTGGGATTCATCGGCACCAACATAATAACCATCCCAACCGGTGTAATTAACTTTACTCTTGAGGAAAGGGTTGATGGTGACTCCAGCGTCAAAGCTACCGAGGGATTCGGTTTGACCGAGTTCTAAGTTAGTGTGGCTGTTGAAGTTCGCAATGTTGGTGTCGTTGGAGGCAATATTTGTACCGCCAAATGCAGATTGTTTGGCACCACCATTGATGTCGTAATCGAAGTAGTTGTAGTAAGTACCACCTTCAGTCAAGAAGGATAAGCTTACATCACCGCCGAGGGTATAGAGGGCATCGAAGTCAAAGGCAGAAGGATTGCTTAGAGCCTCTTGCTCGGTCTGAACTTTATTGTAGAAGTAGTCGTAGACATCGGAGCGGTCTGTCTTGAGGTTAAATGCTTGAGCCGCTTCAGCCGTGACTAATCCGGTAACAACGGTGGTCGCAGCAAGCAGACTTGTAATTAATTTAGTATTCATTATTAATGTTTCTCCAGTGGGCAGTGGTTTTAGGATTTAGCGTTCGGACGCTATGAGTCTGCTATCGAGAGGAGTCCGAACGGGACTTTATGGATGTAGACGCACGAAATATTTTTTTCTCTTACATTTCCTTTATAGGGGACAGTCTCAAGCAATGTCTAGTATTTTGAGATGACTTTACGGACTCTTTAAATAAGCTTTGATTTTGTTTAGGTTGTTGGGATATCCCCTTAGATTTATCGAATTACACGGTGTTTTTGACGACACGTTGAATAGAAGGGTCGTAGAATTACGCAATTTTCGGTCAAGTTTTCCGTGAAAACTCAGAGGTAGACAGGCTAAAATCATCCTTGTCTAAAAGCAATCTCTGAAATGACTGGGGTAGGAAAAAGAGTGAATTGTACTGTTTTGGCTTGATGGGACTTAATTTAAGCCCAAACGCGATCGCGATAACTTTAAAAATTAAGCTTGAATTTGACTGGGAGATTTTTTGAAGTGGAGGGGCATTTGCAACGGCTTGGGATTGGAGTCGTCTTGGGGTGTGCCGCCGAGGTGGTGTAAGCTGTCGAGCAGAGCATCTCTGGCGATCGCGTTGCTTTCTTGGGTTAGCATTACACTAAAATACTCTTTGATTTGACTCCGCAAGCTGGGGTTAACGCGGTGTTTTGCAGCGAGGCGAGTTAATTGACGAATGGCGATTAAGCGTTTTAACGAATCTGGGTCGGCTAAATCGCTTAAATACAGATTATACAGATTTTCGTCGTTGTGGGATTGACGCGCGCAGATTTGCCATCCCAAGAGTCCTAGGGTTAACAAGGTGGCAAAGCCTTGTAAAATTGCCCCTGTGGCTAACCAACGATTTTCACTGTGAGACCACAGGGTTGCAGCCAGATAGGTTAAAAAGGCCGCAAATCCGCCACTACTCACCGCAATTGTAAAGGGACGATGAGGGCTTTTGAGCCAGTTTTGGAGTTGCGAGCGATATTTGGGCCAATTGGTGTTTTGCAGACCGTAAACCCCTGTCATTATGGCGATTCCCGTGACGGTAGCCAGAAAAAGTTGCCAATTCCAAAACCCCAGTAGGATTAAACCCAGTAAACACCATAAACCGCCGCGACTCCAACGCTTCGGACGCAAGCCATGACGACGGTCAAATTTAGCGGGTTTGGCCGTTAAGAGAAGAAGAAGTTGCTTTCGCCAGAATGACACCTGTGCCACAAAAATTTCCTTTTTTCAACGTTCTTAAAGGGGAAGGGAGCGATCGCAAAAGAGGGATCGTATTTTACTAGGATACAGGGTTCGGTGACTTAGTGTTGGCCTTTTTAGTCGCGATCGCCAGTTTTCCTGACTTTTCCTGGTTCAATACCGGACAATTTTGTACGAACAAAGCCATAATACGCGATCGCCAGTTTTTTTAGAGTTGTAGTCTTCTTCACCTTTAAAAATTTTAGTATTTATTTAAACTCCGGCTAACTCTCTGTTGTTTGATAATTGTATTTAGTCATTACCCAGAGTTGCATCTACCTACCATGATCGTTAAACCGATTATTTGCTCGGCTTTCGTCAAGACGCGATCGCTCTTTTTTTGCCTTGGTTTTATGTTACTGCATCAGCCCGCCGGGAGTAGCCAAACCTTAGCTGAAGCGGGATGGGAGGCTGAAACGATTACACCTCAAATCGAAAATACTGTTCCATTCCTACCTCGATTTGGCGGTCAGTTTACCACAGGATCGGGTTTAGATAACCGCAGCAGTTACGGCAGTGTTTACGGTTGGTTTCCCTTTTCGACAACAGCCACCACTGATTTAGGCTTTACAGAAACTCGCTTTAGTTTTGATACAGAAAATAGTAATTTTAGCAGTAATATTTTAATTGGTTATCGTCAAATCCTACCGCAGGATAACGGCATTTTTGGCACTTATTTAAGTTACGATCTTCGCAACACAGGCAATTATACTTTTCAGCAAATTGGTGGCGGCTTAGAATGGTTAAGCTCCACTTGGGAAATGCGATTAAATGCTTATCTTCCTATTGGGAATCGCCGCCCTTTAGTCGCAACAGAATTTATCCCTCTGCAAACAAGTTTTAGCCAACCTCGCTTTCAAAATCAATTTTTAGTTGTCAATCGACGAGACATTATCCAACAAAATCAACTCTTTGAAGCCGCTTTAACTGGATTTGACTTTGAAGTTGGAAAGTCTCTCTTTCAAGGGTATGGAGTGGATTTGTGGGGCTATGTGGGGATGTATTTTTATGGGGGAGAGGGAGTCGAGAGTTTTGGGGGTGTGCGATCGCGTTTGTTGGCGCAATACAATCATAACTTTAACGCTAGTTTGACACTACAATCGGATGCGAAGTTTGGCACAAATCTAATTTTCAGTGTCGGGATGAGTTGGGGAGGATATCAAGAAGATCGTCCCGAAGTATCTTTATTACAACAACTGGCAAAACCGATTATTCGTCAAGATCGAATTTCCATTGAAACGCAACTCGAATCCGAAGTTTTAGATACAACTCAGCCCGTTTTTTTAACCAATCCGATTACCAAACAACCCTGGCGCTTTTTTCATGTTACTCCAGGGGGAAATAATGGTAATGGTACGATAGAGTTTCCTTTCAATTCTATCGTCACTGCAACGAATCAAACTCAGGGCGATCGCAACGAAATCATTTATGTTCAAATCGGTACAAATCCCGGATTAGCTGGATTTACTATTCCTGATTTTGTGCAAGTTTTATCAACTGGGCCACAACAAATTATTGATACAGTTGAGTTAGGACAGTTACAGTTAGCTGGATCGGGCAATAACATTTTTCCTGCTATTAATAATACAGTAAATATGGGGAACAATACGGTTTTGTCTGGTTTTACAATAACCGGACAAAACAACCCCGGTATAGTTATTCAAAATGTAGGAAATGCTGAAATTCGCGATAATATTATTAGTAGTAGTCGCATTACCGCAATACAGCTTAACAATACAACAGGTTTAATTCAGTTTCGCAACAATCAAATTACGGGTAATACCGTACCCGCTTTGATTGCGGATAATGTTAACAATGTTACTATTACAGAAAGCCAAATCAATAGTATCAATTCGATTGATAATGGTATGACATTGAATCGTGTTCGCGGGAATTTTGATTTCAAAAATACTACCTTTAATATCGATCGACCTACTAATTATGGCATTCAAGTTTCTCAAGTAACCGGAAGCGCTAACCTTACCGCGACAACAGGAAGTCAAATCCGGGGGGCTGGGTTAGCGGGTGCAAGTTTAGCAGACAATACAACGTTTTCAGGGTTTACCATTGATGCTACCGGAAATGATGGAATTGTTGCTAGTAATGTTCGGGATTTGAGAATTAATAACAATCGGATTATCAATAGTAATAATAGTATTAATATTCAAAACAATACTGGCGCGATCGCGATCGATAATAACCAAATGACTAATGTTACCAATGGCATTATCCTACAAAATGTTAATGCCGTAGTTTCTATTAAAAGTCATCAAATCGAAGCCACAAATAATGGCATTGCTGTACAAAATTTAAATGACGCGATCGCGATTAATAATAACCGTATTTCTAATGTTACCAATAGTATTAGTTTACAAAATATTAATGCCGCAGTTTCTATCAATAGCAATCAAATCGAAGCAACTAATAACGGTATTGCTTTACAAAATCTGAATGACGCGATCGCGATTAATAATAACCGTATTTCTAACATTACTAATGGCATTGATATTCAAACAATTGCTGGAACAGCTACGATCGCCAATAACGAAATTACCAATATTATTAATAATGGCGTTAATGTCGGAATTCTTGATAATCTCGCCACTTTAACGATTAATGATAATCAAATTAGTCAAGCGGGAGCCAATGGACGGGGAATTTCTATTGATGAAATGCAAACTAACGCCCAAACCACGGTTGATATTAATAATAATCGTATCTCGAATATTGGCGACGAAGGCATTTATTTCAATGATATTCAAAATAATGCCAGAGCGAATATAACCGTTGATAGTAATATTATTGAAGCGACAGGACAAGAAGGTATCCAAATTGATTTTATTGACGACACGGCAATTGCGAATATAACGATTTCTGACAATACAATTCGCGATACAGGGGCAAATCAAGAAGGAATTTATTTTCACGATATTCAAGGCAACGCTCAAGCTAATATTACTATTTCTGGTAATACAATTGAACGAGTTGGCAGTCGCGCGATCGCGTTCGATCTGATCGAAGTTAATGCCACTCCCACGATTATCATTGAAAATAATCAAATTGATACAACGGGAGATCAAGGTATTTATTTCGACGATATCGAAAACTTAGTGAATGGCAACATTATTATTTCTGGAAACGCGATCGCGAATACAGGAGAAGATAGTATTCAATTTAATATTATCGAGAATGATGCTGTTGTTAGCTTACAAGTTATTAATAATACCTTGACTAATTCTGCTCAAGATGGTTTGGAAATACAACATACAAGTGATGAAAATTTATGTTTAGTTTTATCCGGTAATACTACCACAGGAATTACCGGAAATGGCTTTAATTTGCTGAGTGGGGGAGTTGGACAATTTCAAATCGTCGATCGCGCTAATATTAATACAAATAATACAGGAACATTTAATCCTAACAATATTGCAGCTTCACCTCTTTTTGCAGACGGTAACTTAGGTACATTTCCTTGTCCGTAAACACTAATACAGGGCTTGAGTGAAAAAGGCAAAAAATAACTTTATTGATTCTGAAATTACTATTTAAAACTTGAAAAGATGTAATATTCGTTACAATAAAAACTTAATTTCCTGCTATCTTAAAATGAGAACAATCCAACAACTATTTAATTGGCGCAATTGCGCGATCGCGATCGCCACTCTATTTCTTTGTATCGCTTGTGCCACAGGTAACCCAGAAGCCAGCATAAGCGATCGCACCGCCGTTGAACACCAAAACGATAAACCCGTCCCTTCTGAACTTGCCAGTAGCGAACCGAGCGTCCCTGTAGTTGGTACTACGGTAGAATATGCCACAGTAGACGACGAAACTGTGACAGGCTATCTCGTACAGCCCGAAAACGCCGAAGAACCCCTACCCGCCGTTATCGCCATTCACGAATGGTGGGGTCTGAATGAGAATATAGAAGCGATGGCGCGTAAAATTGCCGGAGAAGGCTATACTGTCCTTGCGGTAGACTTATACAACGACCAAATCGCTGAAACGCCAGAAAATGCCCGTCAATTGATGCAGTCGGTGATGGACAACCCGCAACCTGCCCGCGACAACCTCCAGCAAGCCTACAATTACCTCGTCAACGAGCAGAACGCCCCTAAAGTGGGTACAATTGGTTGGTGTTTCGGTGGGGCTTGGTCGCTGCAAACCGCATTAATGCTACCGGAAACCATTGATGCGACAGTCATTTACTATGGTCAACTGGTGACAGAAGCCGAGGAATTAGCAGTGCTGGAAATGCCAATTTTAGGTATCTTTGGTGCAGAAGATAGTTTAATTCCCGTTACCCAAGTCCGCGAATTTGAAGAAACTCTCGCAGATTTAGGCAAAAATGCTGAAATTATCGTCTACGAAGATGCAGGTCACGCTTTTGCTAATCCTTCCGGCGATCGCTACGTCCCAGAAACAGCGATGGCGGCTTGGGAGAAAACCAAGGCATTTTTCGCTAAATATCTCAAAAGTGAGTCTTTGGTAACAGCAGACTGAGATGATATTAGCCCCGGATGTTGCATCCGTGGGCTTTTAAGCATAGATGAGCCATTAGGAATGAGTGAGAGAATGAGGCTTCTCTAAACCATTTTCTCTCATTAAACTACTGTTACTCATGATTTCCGATGACGCTCCATCAGCGACGAGACGACCTTCATTAAACAATAAAACGCGATCGCACACCTCCAAAATCAGTTCGAGATCGTGAGAAGCGATCAACTGAGTTGTAGATGATGCTTGCAGAAAATTAATTAAACGACGACGAGCGCGTAAATCTAAATTAGCACTCGGTTCATCGTACAACACTAAACGGGGTTGCATCGCAATCACCGACGCGATCGCGACCATACACTTTTCACCCCCCGATAAATGATGGGGAATGCGATCGGCTAAAGACAAAACCCCTGTTGTCGTTAAAGCCTCTGTCACCCGATGTTCTACCTCATCCGGGGGAAAACCCATATTTTCGACCCCAAACGCCACATCATCCCAGACTGACGGACAAAATAATTGATCGGCAGGATTTTGAAACACTAAACCCACATCTGCATGAAATTGACCCGCTTGAATGGGTTTGTTAAACAAACGGACTTCTCCGGATGTCGCTTTAAGAATGCCACAAATAGCTAGAAATAGCGTTGTTTTTCCGGCTCCATTGGCCCCAATTGCCCCCACTTTTTCACCGGGATGAATCTGGAAATTAACATCTTCTAAAACAGATGGCTGATGGGGATAGGCAAAACATAAGTGAGAAGCCGCGATCGCGTCGGTATCAGTTTCTTCTCGCAGTCGGATGCGGGAAGCTTGTCCCTCGATTTGGGTCATTCTGTTTGCACTCCAGGCTATGTAGCAGTAGCTTTCTATAATTTTAGAAAAATCCTAAATTTTGAGACTTCTATCTTAAGATTTCTAGCACAATAAATGTAGCAGCAACCGTCCAAGTTAGACCCAGGGCGATCGCATCGGGTTTGCTAATCTGCTTGAGCCATACCCGTTGGTGCGATTGCGAAAAGTGGCCATAGCCCCGCAAAATCATCGCTTCATACACCCGTTGCGATCGCTCATAACTGCGAATCAACAAACTCCCAGCCAACCCCGCTAAACGATCTAAATTACGCCGATTCAAGCGATTCGCTTGAAACCCCCGCAGCCGCATTGCCCGTTGCATCGTCGTCAAAGTTTGACCGAATTCCTCAATATAGCGGTAAGACAACAACATCATATCCACAATCGTATGGGGCATCCCCAGGGATCGTAACGCCCGAATCGTCGTTAAAAACGGCGCTGTTCCGAACAAAACCAAACTCACCGTGATAATACAAATAAAACGGGTCGCGATCGCGATCGTCGCCATAAAACCCTCTTGGCGCAAAGTTAACCAACCCCACTGCCACAACACCGTTTCCCCCGCCATAAACGGCAAAAAAATCACCACTGCGGCAATAAATAACCCCGGATACCGCAGACGCTGCAACACAAACCCCAACGGCAGACGAGACAGCCCCAACAACACCAGCGTCACCACCACCATTCCGGGCAACAACGCCAAATCTTCCACCAACGCAAAGGCAAAAATCAACGCCAACAACCCCACCAACTTCGACCGTTGTTCCCAACGATGAATCGGCGAGTCTAAGTGAGCGTAGCGGTCTAGAGCAAGTTTCATGCTTTGTTGTTGGTTGTTGGTTGTTGGTTGTTGGTTGTTGGTTGTTGGTTGTTGGTTGTTGGTTAGCCGATTGCCCAAAACTGATGACTGATTACTGATGACTGATTACTGATTAAGGCGTTTTCTGCATTTCCGGGCGTTCCTCTGGCACAATCGCCCCTTCAACCGGACAAACCTGTAAGCAGATGCCGCAGTCAATACAGGTATTAAAATCAATCCAGTACCAATCAGTCCCCTTAACATTTTTGCCAGGGCCCGGATGAATACAAGCCACCGGACAAGCTGCGACACAATCGGATACGCCTTCGCAGGTTTCAGTAACAATGGTGTGAGGCATAATCTTCTCAAGAATTGCTAAGTTTTGTAACGCTTTCTAGCCTAACAAGAATTACAAAGTTTCGATGTGGGGGACACCTTCAGGACTCATCCATACCAAACGGCTAATGTGACCTGCGCGAGCGTATTCGCGAACTTCATTAGGGCTGCGTTCCTCCAAATCAATTTCCACGCGAACTAAATGTTCGGAGGTACGAATTGTTTGGGCGTAAATCAAAGCCGCAGCGCGAGCTTCGGGGGTTTCGGGAACAATCAGCCAATCGTTGGCGGGGGTTGCTTGGGGTAGAAAGGGCGCATTAAGCAAGCAATTGTGGAGTTCTTCGATATTGAGGGCGAAACCGACTCCAGGGGCGCTTTGACCGTTGAGGTCATATAACCCCAAAAGTTGGTCGTAGCGGCCGCCTTTACCGATAATACGGCTGTCGTTGACGACTTCAAAGGTAATGCCCGTGTAGTAATCGATGGTTTCGATTAAGCTGAGGTCGAGAATCAGGGGTAAGGGTTCGGGACTGCTATTTTCGATTAAATCGATCAAGGCTTTGAGGTCGTTGACTTGGGCTTGTGCGTCTGGGTCGAGGTCGAGTTGGCTAACTTTGGCGATCGCATCGCGGGGATTGCCCCGTAAGTCGAAAAAGAGTTGGGCGCGATCGCGCTCTTCATCGGACAAAGGGATGGCTTTTAAACCCACCCAATCGAGGTTTGCCAAACAATAGCGAACGCGATCGCGTACTGTTTCGGGAAAAAAAGCTAACAGCGATCGCGTTAATCCCGCTTGCCCCACAATCACATTCCAAGACTTCAAATCCAGAGCTTGCAAGCTTTCGTAGAGTAACAGCAGCATCTCCGCATCGGCCAAAATACCGCCAACGCGCAACAATTCGACTCCAGCTTGATAAAACTCGATTTGCTGAGTGCGATCGCGCTTCGATGGACGGCGAAACACATTGGCGCTGTAATATAACCGTTGCGGGCCCGTTTGACCGGCCATGCGCGTCACCGCAGTCCTCGCGATCGAAGCGGTCAATTCTGGACGCAGGCCCAAAGTCCCCTGAGAACTATCTTCGAGCTGAATAACCGTCGAGCGTTCAATCGCACCGCCCGCCGTTAGGGTATCGAGCCATTCTAGGGTTGAGGTAATAATCCGTTGGTAGCCCCAGCGCTGAAACACTTCTTGGAGGCGATCGGAAATCCAACGTTTTTGGGCAACTTCTAAGGGAAGTAAATCCCTTGCTCCGGCAGGAGGTTGGTGAATCGTGGACATTCAACAAATGCGTTTTACAACTTTTTATACTTTTTATAAGCATACGCTGTTGGCTGTGCCACGGTCTCGCAATTTGTTCTCAACGAACAAGTTTCTGCCTTAAAATTTTGACCGACTCACCGCCCAACCCCTAGATAAAAACAGGGTTACGGCATCTTAAAATTTATTTTTTCTTACCGCCGAACATACCAAATAAACCGCCACCACTTGATTTTTTGCTATTCGACTGATTACTACTCCCAGAGGTTGGACTACTGCTCGAACCCCCTGTTACTTTTTCTAACATTTTCTTCGCTTTAATCGCCGTGGGGTCTTGGGGATTAGCCGCGATCGCTTTATTGATATGTACCCGGGCCATACTGACTTGTTGTTGTTGCAGATAAGCTAAACCCAAATAACTGTGACAAGTGCTGTGATTGGGGTCGAGTTTCAGCGCATCCCGCAATTCCAATGTTGCTTTGGCGTAGTTCTTCTTGGTGATATACTCTTGAGCGCGACGCAGATAAGCATCGACCGGAGACGCTTTTACCGGGGGTTTTTCCTCATTAGCGGGCTTTTGAGGGGATTTATTGGCAGAATGATTCACAGGCGGTTGCTTCGGCGTTTTGCTTCCCCCAGACTTCATACCGCGACCTTCTTTAACCATCAAGTACACCATATTCAACTCGCTAATTTGGCCAATGGTGTCGAGAATATTCTCAAAGGTATCGTATTGTTGAGCGGCTAATTGTTTTACGGCACTAAGATAGATCGGGTCTGCATTTGCCCCCGCTTGCGCCAGTTTTTTGGCGGCGCTACTTTCAATATTGACCTTTCCGGCTTCGATAGCTAAACGTTTTCCGGTTTGGGCTAAAACTAACTTATATTCAGCTTGGGCTGCACTTTTTGAGAGTTGTTCGTAAGCCGGATTCACTAACTTAGATAGAATTTCGCTGGCTTGTTTACGTTCTTCGTCGTTGTTGACCTTTACGGTATCTGGATGCAAGCTCCGAGCAATTTTTAAATATTGCTTCCGCACTTGTTTTGTATCTGCGTTTAAAGGAATACCCAGTACCGCATGGTGGTCGATGAGGTCATATCGAAACAATCCACGTTTGATTTTAAAAGACATAGGATACTGTAAGAGGACGAAGGAGTTAACTCTAGTATGTCTCAGATTTAGATCGAATTGTAAACTTCTGCGCTCCTAATAGAGACAGAGTTTCTGACAACTTTTTGGAAAACGAAATCCTGTTTGGGGCGATCGCGTCTTTGACGATTCTTTAAGAAGGAATTTGAAGAGGCCAATGAGATAAAGGCGGTGTCGTTTGTAACCCTTGACTTAACGCTTCATGCAAAGCCCCATTCGTTGCCAAAATACGACCGGATTTTAAATCAAGAGGACTGCCATCATAAGCAGTCACCTTTCCCCCCGCTTCTTCTACCAACACAATTCCCGCCACCACATCCCACGGTTTAATCCCTCGTTCCCAATAACCGTCATAACGGCCGCAAGCCACAGCGGCCAAGTCCAACGCCGCCGCCCCTGCCCTTCTAACTCCTTGGGTTTGATGGGTGAGGTAACAAAATTCGGCATAGTTGTTATCGGGGGTTTCTCGGCGGTCATAAGCAAAGCCCGTGGCTAATAAGCTTTGAGACAGTTGCGTTGTTGGCGATACCTGAATCGGGCGCTGATTGAGGGTTGCGCCCCTACCTTTTGCGGCTTGATAGAGTTCTTGGTAAAAGGGATTGTAAATAACACCGACTTCGGGCTTACCATTAATCAACAGCCCCACAGATACACAAACAACAGGATAACCGTGAGCATAATTGGTGGTACCGTCGAGGGGGTCAACGGCCCACAAATAAGGATTACTCTCATCCGGGTTAGTTTGACCGGATTCTTCAGCGAGGATGTCATGATCGGGTAAATGACGCTGCAAGACTTCCAGTAAAACCACTTCTGAGGCTTTATCCACTTCGGTTACTAAGTCTCCCCCACTGCCTTTTTCTTGGATGTCGGTAATATTGCCCCAATGCTTTTCTAAAACTGCCCCGGCAGCTAAGGCAGCAGTGGTGGCAATATCGAGCAAGGTTTGGTGGTTGGGCTGAATCATAATTTTTGATTTTAAGACGCTAGGAAAGTGAAACTTAATTCAGGCTATTTTCTTCTCCCTCTTGGGCAGGGAAACACCTCCATTACTGAGGGGCTTGAAAAGCGGCGGGCGTTTGGCGTAAAGGGTTTTGAGGATTCCAGATACCATAACCCATAATGCGGGCGTAAGCTTGGGCGCGATCGAGTCGGGTTTGGTAAGGGGAAGAAGACCCCGTGGCGACGGCCCAACCTTGTTGCAGGATCGTTTCGTTGATGAATTCGTCATCTAGCCACACATAACCCCATATTCGGTTATAGCGATCGCGGCTTTCTTCTTGGATTTCTACAATCACCGGAGTCTGGGGGGGCAAACGGCTTTCGAGATAATCTCTAGCTGCTTGTCCCCAGGGTGCTTGTTGCAGTCGCGGCGCATCTAAGCCGATTAAGCGTATTGTTTGGGCTTGGGGGGAATTTTGCTCGGCCATAAGGACTTCGAGGCTGTTCCCGCTAATTATGCGGCGAATCGTGGCGATTTTCCCGGTGGGTCCGGGGGCTTGACACCCCAGGAGAAAAATTAAAAGGGCGATCGCGATTAACCCTAACCCATAACGCCAACTCCCCTTTCTCCCTTGCTGCTGACAAAAGTTAATCTTCATCCAAAGGCAAGCCAAAGCGGACTTTTCCCTTGCCAAAATAGCGCCCAAACTGAAGTTCGTACACTTCATCCTCGTCTTGGGTTTCTACGACTAAATCTGATTGAGGATAGGAAACACACAACAAAGCGTAACCCCGTTTTTGCAACTCTGGCGATAATCCCATGGCTTCGGGTTGGACTAAATCCCCCGATTTGACTCGCACCGCACAAGTGGTACAAGCGCCATTACGACAAGAAAAAGGAAGTTGTTTGCCCTGTTTTTCGATACTGTGCAAAATATATTCGTCATCGGGGACGTGAAATTCGTAGGTGCGATCGAGGGCGCGATCGCAAACGGTAATCTTGTAAAACTGTGTCATCGTCTTTATTTTACGCTAGTCACGGTCAAGTCAAAATCCGGCTTCAGGCTATATTGTCTCGCAAACTGCTCGAAAAAACTTAAAAGATTTCTTACCCAAATGGGCCGAGGGAGTGTTATGATAATAAACCGCGACACCTTTTGGAGAGGTGGCCGAGTGGTCGAAGGCGCAGCACTGGAAATGCTGTAATATCGTAAGGTATTCGAGGGTTCGAATCCCTCCCTCTCCGTTCCCAAGCTTCAAGTTATCGAAAAGTTAGCCGACCTTCCTTCAGGGGGGTGGGTTTAAAAATATCTGTGAGTTTGTGTGCCTAGAGGGTATTGATTTTTGTGAAAAATGATTCATTCCGGTTAAACTAAAGTAACAACAAACAACAAATAACCACAGAAGGGGCTTTTCGCCCCTTTTTTTTGACGGGGGTTGTGTTGGGTTTCACTTCGTTCTACCCAACCTACAGCAGAATCGGACTGGCTTTTGCCCTCACCCCAAACCCCTCTCCCAAATCGGGAGAGGGGCTTACCATTGGTTCTTATTTGTAACGACTATAACTAAAGATTAGCGAGTTTTTTGCTGCGGTTTCGGCTTTTTCAGTAATCTTTCGGCACTCACCGCCGCAACTCCGGCTGTGACAATTAACATCCCCAAAATTTCTGGAAGACTAAGGGCTTCTCCGACAATCAGGAAGGTGAGTAAAGCCGTGAATACCGGACCAGTTGCCCCAAAAATCGAAGCCCGCGCTGCTCCGATTAAGCTAATACCAATGTTATTCACCAAATAGCTAAATAAGCTAATTCCTCCCAAAACTAAGCCACAAATCACGATTTCTAGCTTCATATCGGGATTTATGGCGATTGAGCTTTGGGTGAAGGGCATTAAAAAGCTCAAAATCGAAAAAATCAAAATCGTTGTGAAATTAATTACGCTCAAAGGAATGGGGTGAATCGCTTTTGCCCCTGCTTGAATGAGCAACACATACAAAGCAAAGGTTATCCCAGAAGCCGCCGCGATCGCAATTCCCGCAAAAGAAATATCACCGACTTGACTACCGCCTCCAAACAAAGCAATAATCGCGACTCCCAGAAATACAACTCCCGTGGCGATACTACGAATCAAACTCGGTTTCTCGCCAAACAGCAGCCACGACAGCAACACCGTTACAATCGGGAAAATAAAGAAAATCGTAATGGCAACACCCGCCGGCAGCAACCCAAAAGCAATATAAATCAAAGCCTGAGACAAAAACAAAAAGAAGCCACTGCCAATGACTTTGAGCCAGAGATTGGTATTTTTAGATTGAGCAAACTTTTTGATATCCGTCCAAGTGCGAGGATATAAAAAGCCCGCGAGGACAAACATGACCAACACCACAAACACCATCCGCAGCATCAGCAATAACACCGCATTGCCAAAACTCGGCGCAATATAACTCCCCAAGCGCAAAACTCCGCCAAAAATCTCCGAAGGTTCCGGTTTAACAATGACCCGCGTGACGACGTTTTGCAAAGACAAAGCCAGGGAATACAGCAAAATCATCGTAAAGCCCAGTTTGACCTGAGAGGGCTTCGGACGCTTTTTCGGCGGTTTTGGGGGGACAGGTGCTTGGGGCGGCGGTGGCGGCGCTTCTACGGCGGTTGGAGGTGCATTATGTACCGGGCGGGGTGACGTTGGCGGCATTGACGGCGGCCGAGGAGAAGCCACCGGGACGGACTCGGCTATTTTAGCTTCGAGTTCGGCTTTGAGTCGCGTTACCAAGGCATCTAAAATCGCGGTTCCCTGTTGTTCGAGGCTGTACATTTGCCCCAGTTGTTGGGAGAGAGAACTTTGATAGCTGCTGAGGTCTTGTTGTAGGGTTCTAAATGTTGTTCTGAGGGTTGTATCTAAAGACGCGATCGCCCGATTAGCATTTTCGCTGTAGTCGTTGATTTGTTCAACTGGGTATGAGGTGGGATAAGGATAACCGCTACCTGTATTGAGTTGCTGTTGTAACAGGTAATGCAATTGTTGGGCTAAAGCTGGGGCAATTTGTTGTACTAAGTCTTGTTGCTGCTGTTGTTGTTGCTGGCGACGACGTTCGAGTTGTTCGGTTTCTTGCAGCAAGCGACTTTTTCGCGTTTCGAGTTGTTCAATGTCTTGATTCAACTCCCGCAGTACATGGTTTCTGAGGTGTTCTAACTGGGTGTTAATCGCTTGCAAATTCTGATTTGCCGTTGCTTGTGTGTTGGGATTCGTTCGATCCGGTTGGTTTTCCTGTGGCCCCATAGTCCCTTTCTCTCCTCTCTCCGTTTGACCGCGCTTGATGAAGTTTCTCGAAGTCTTGCTTAACGAAGTTTAAGCGGGTTTGTCAACTTGTTTTGAAGAAAAGTGTATTTTTCTTTATGTATTGGTTATTTGTTGTTGGTTGTTTGTCATTAGTTAGGGCTTATTTCCTCAAAATAAAAACTGCAAAATGAAAAACGCGATCGCGCTCATTAGGGCAGCAATAGGTAAAGTCACCGCCCAAGCCAGAATAACAGACCGCAGGGTGCTAAAACGCACATTTTCGCGATTTTGCAGTAAACCAATACCGACGACTGCCCCCACCAAGGCGTGAGAAGTGGAAACGGGGAAGCCTAACCGGGACGCAATCAAAATCGTTGCTGCTGTCGCTAACTCCGCACAAAAGCCGCTACTGGGCTGTAAGGGAATGATATCTTCCCCAATGGTGGTAATGACGTTTTTACCTTGAATTGCCAGCCCTAGCACAATTCCTACGCCGCCGACGATCGTAATCCACAGGGGAATGTCAAAGGGAGTTAGGGGAACCGTGTTGGTACTCAGAATATACACCACGGCGGCTAAGGGGGCGATCGCGTTGCCGACATCGTTAGAACCGTGAGCAAAGGCGACAAAACAAGCGCTCATCACCTGAAAACGGGCTAATTGACCTTCTAACAAAGAAAAATGCTTTTTCTGCCCAGGGGGTATGGTTTCGGGCTGCTGTGCTTGTTGTAGGCGCTGCCAGCTAAACCAAGTCAAGCCCACTGCCCCCCCACTGCCGATGGCGAGGGAGATTGTGTGAGGAGGTAAAGCTGGATAAGGCAGTTTTGTGACTAATTCGGGCAACACAATCGCCCCAAATACCGTTAACAACATCACGCTGATCCAGGGAATCCACTCGCGCAGTTGCACTAAGGGCTGAGATTGTTGCAAAATCCAACGTTGAACAATCCCGTAAAATATTGCTGCTACCATCCCACTGATTAAGGGAGTCAGAATCCAGGCGATCGCGATTTGACCGATTTTACCCCAGGCGATCGCGTCTACTCCTGCCGCTAAACCACTAAACCCCGCGATCGCCCCCACGACTGCATGAGACGAAGCCACGGGTAAGCCGAAGCGAGTGGCAATTTGCAGCCAAATTCCCGTTGCTAATAATACCGAAACCATACCGAGTAAAAGGGTTTGCGGGCGATCGATAAATAACTCAGGATTGGTAATTTCTGTGGCCAAGGTGGCCGCCACAGCTTGCCCAAACAACACCGCCCCCAAAAACTCTAAAATCCCCGCTACCCCTAAAGCCTGCCGCAAACTTAAAGCTTTTGACCCCACAGAAGTCCCCATGGAGTTGGCCACATCATTTGCCCCTAAATTCCAGGCGACAAATAAAGCCAAGAGCGCGATCGCAATTAATATCATTGGTTATTGGTTATTGGTTATTGGGCGGGGAAACCCCGCCCCTACAAGCCTACTGCCCAAAAAACTGATGACTGATGACTCTCGCGTGAAACTTAAATTTACTTTTTTGGGCTGTAACGCTTATAAGCGTCT